>CAYVSF010000567.1:0-2082 GCA_964453775.1 uncultured Bacteroidales bacterium | reverse complement strand
CATACCTGATAAACGATGAAAAAGTGGCCCTGCTGGATACCATGGAGCATGGCTCAGCAGATGATTTCCTGGATCATATCGAGGAGATCCTGCAGGGAAAGCCGGTAGACTACCTCATTGTTAATCACATGGAGCCCGACCACTCAGGCGCCATGCGTGAGGTGGTAAAGCGCTACCCCGAAGTGAAAATTATTGGCAATATCAAAACCTTCAAGATCATTCGAGCCTATTTTGGCTATGAAGATAACCTGATGGAAGTGACCGATGGAGACGAGCTGAATTTGGGCAGCCTGAATTTAAAATTTGTGATGACACCCTGGGTACACTGGCCGGAAACCATGATGACCATAGAAACCACCAAAGGAATCCTCTTTTCGGGCGATGCTTTTGGAAGCTTCGGCACTCTCGATGGTGGAGTATTTGATGATGAAATCGAATTCGACGACTACTACGAGGAAGAGATGCGCCGATACTTTTCTAATATCGTGGGAAAATACAGCAATATGGTGCAAAAGGCTTTTAAAAAGCTGGATGGCGTAAGGCCGGGTTTTGTTTGTCCCCTGCACGGACCAGTCTGGCGCGAGAATCCAGGTAAAGTATTGGAATTATACGATAAATGGAGCAGTTACAAAACCGAAGACGGTGTGGTGATCATTTTTGGTTCCATGTACGGAAATACCGAACGTATGGCCGATCATATTGCAAGAAAGCTTTCCGAGCAGGGAATTAAGAAGATTCGCGTATACGATGCCTCCAAAACACATTTGTCCTACCTAATCAATGAAGTGTGGCGTTATAAAGGAGTGATATTAGGCAGCTGCGCATACAACTCATCCATGTTGCCTACAATGGAACATTTTACCCGCACCATGGAACATATGTCGGTAAAAGATCACTACCTGGGACTTTTTGGGTCATACAGTTGGAATGGAGGAGGTGTGAAAACCCTTATGAAGTTTGCCGAAAAAATCGACTGGGAACTTGTGGATGATCCTATTGAGATTAAAGGGATTCCCACGGAAGAGAAACTGCCCGCCTGCGATAAGCTGGCAAAGGCTATGGCTGAAAAAATTAAGGAGTAGTAGGATATCTCGGATATTTGAAGCAGGTAGCATCATCCCTTGCCTGTTTTTTTATTTATTCCGGTAGATATAACCAAGTACGATGAGCAAGGCGGCCATGGCAAGACTGGCCCCGATAAAAACCGGGTTAATTTCATTTCCTTCCCGAACTTGCACAATCGAATAGAAGGCAGCAATTAGAATGATTAATATGGCGTAGATAAGGGTTTTTTTTCTCATAGTTTAAGGCTTTGCAAATTTTCGCGGATTCGATATTTCTTTTTTTCGCTTCTCTTCTACAATTTCTTGTACGCTGCGCCCTTCAATCTTACTTTCCAGCCAGGAAATGATATCCAGGTAATGGAAGGCCCGCTGCTCGAAAGGATTTTCTTCCAGCTGAACCAGTTTCTCATGTAGGCGCTTAAAGGCCGGCAACAATCCTTCCTGATCGATATAGCTGAGTTTCCGGATAAAATCAAGTAATAACTTTTGTACTTGTTGCAGGTCATTGCTTTTCTTAAGGAAGCGGTAGGTAGAACGCACCTGGTATTCGATAAGTTCGGCATTGCCCAGCTCAAAATGATTCATGAGGTTCAATATCCTGGCAAAGGCATGAATATCGGAACGCAGTTCGGTGTCTTTCTGGTTGAGAATGTTGTTCAGGTAGCGAATGCTCTCTTTATATTTTCCGGCACCAAAAAACATACAGGCAATTTTATAGTAGAACACAATAATCCGGTGCCTGTCCAGTCGGTTTTTGTTCGTGTTGATGAAGTCTTCAATTTCGGGCACCAACTTGCAACCGGCTGCATAACTTCCGTGCAGAAAATTCTTATTGAGCAGGTGCGTGTAACTGAACAGCTCGTACAGCAGGCAGGTATTATCGTTAAAGACGATATGGGGATTGTCCTTCTCCTTTAAAAACTGCTTGAGTCTTTGGTTAAAGCGGGAATGGTAGCGGATCATAAAGAGAGAGACAAAAAGATTGTTGTAGCCCTTGAAATACATGTCGGTCTGGATA
>CAYVSF010000566.1:0-2082 GCA_964453775.1 uncultured Bacteroidales bacterium | reverse complement strand
TATTGATTATTTCCTATTTATTACTTTGTTCTTTTCCGCATAGTTATTGTTATAAAAAACAAAACTTTTTCGAAAAGACACATAGTAGGCATTATTAGTCAATAATAAATCATAACTAAAAAATACAACTTATTTCTCCACCAGATTTCTCAACTGCACACGGTTGCGCACATCAGCTTTTTGGTAGATACGGTGGGTATGGTCCTTCACGGTTTGCAGCGATATAAAAAGGTGCTCGCTAATTTCTTTGTTACTGTATCCTTTGCAAATCTCTTCCACAATCTGAAGCTCCCGCCTGGATATTTCATAACGCCCTGCAAATGCTGCCAGTCCGCCTTTAGCATCTTCTTCCTGCATACGGGAAAAATCATTTCCGTGTACCCAATAATAAATGGTAAGCAAGCCTACACCAGCCATCTCCCTTCCAAAAAACAGGAAAATATAAATAAAAAAGAATCGGAGGTCATACCAACCTGCAATCAATAACAAAATGCCGGAAAGATACATAGCTCCGTAGATAAGCGCAAAATATACATTGCCCTTTCGCTGCAATTTGTGCACCTTACGCTTCCCCGATAGTAAAAAATAAATCCCAACCCCTATAGTGCTTACCTGCAAAAATGCAAAAAGAAAGAGCACCATCAAATTGATGGGCAATCCCTTAGCAACAATCCATCCTGAGAAATAATAAAGCCCGAAACCCAGGATTAAAAACAAAGCCACCAGGCTACTAAAATAACCTATCGTAACATTCCTTGGCAACTCTTTCCTACGCATCTGAAAAACCATTCGCAGAAACAAAAACCAGGAAACAATTAAAAAAGGAACGCCCAGCAGCGGTAAGGAAGTGGTTACCATATCAAAAACCTTCCGGGTCGCTTCAAACTTGATCAGCAAATAATGACTTACCAACACTCCTAAAAGACCGTAAACACCAAAGATAAGCAGCAACAGTTGCCTGTAATACAATGTCTTAAAAAAAGGGAACGAAAATTTGTCTTTCAGAAAGTAAGCTAATAAAATAGCTCCGGCTCCTAAAACCAGCGAAACCAAGACAATAGTAAGCAGGTATACTAAACGAATTTCCAAATTTTAAATTTTAAATTAAAAAGTACAGATTTTTTACAATACTAAAGGTGCAAAACAAAAAAAACTACCTACAAAAGTATTGTTTTCGAAACTATTTGTAAAATCCAAACCACAAAACAGCTCATCCACTCCATTTTTGCAAGTGCAAGCAATAAATCACAAAACACTCAAAAACAATAATTTACTAAAAACAAGCATATCCAACTTTAGTAGGAAAGATAACAAATCCAACTTTTGTAGCTGGCGCAGTATAGGGGATTGCGATAGATTTACATCAAAATTCATTTTCAAATCAATACTAATGATAAATAATTAAAAATCATGAAATCAAAAAAACTATCATTTTTATGTTTACTAATTCTAATGGCCTCAATAACGACCAGATCCATTGCTCAGTCAAAAGCAGAACCTCATAATGATATTAAAAAGACCTTTCTCCTTTCAAATACTACATGGATAGGAAACTTTCAGAACTATGTGAATAAAAATGCTGGAATCATACAAAGTGGGAGTATAAAAGTGGAATTAAAAACCTCCAATGATACAGTCATGATGAGAAATGTATTTCTAAATCAAAGAGGTGAGCCTTCTAATTATTCCGGCTATTCATACATGATTATTAAGGGAGATACAATTATTAGTACTGATGAATCTGGTGTCGATGAAAATACAGGCAATGAAATTATAGATTATAATTACTTTGGTAGGATTTTGGACAATCACATTTATATACAAGAAACCTACAAGGAGATTCTTTCTAATGGAGAAATTGAGCAGCGTTCAAGCTCAGTTCATTATTACTTTTTGAATGAAAATGAAATTATCCAACTTGCAGAAGTGTGGGTTAATAATGATTTGCTGGTTTTTGCAGGCACACGGTTAAAAAGGCAAGATTACTGATAATGCGTTAAAATTTAGTGACTAAATAAGTTTCTTTGTTCTTTGACATTTTGATTGATTTGATATTCTGTGAGTAATTCTCGTAAAGGGGTT
>CAYVSF010000565.1:0-2091 GCA_964453775.1 uncultured Bacteroidales bacterium | reverse complement strand
AGTTGTTTCAAAACAGTAACATTTACAGGGGTATCATTAATAAATGCACGGGATTTCCCGGATTGCAATATTTCTCTTCGAATGATGGTATTTTCTGCATAGTCCAAATCATGCGCATCAAAGAATTGATTTAAATGATACGCACGAATATTAAAATACCCTTCAACAATGCATTTATCATATCCATCCTGTATATATGAGGTATCTGCTCTTTGACCTAAAATAAGTGATAAGGCCCCCAGCAGAATTGATTTCCCGGCACCTGTTTCACCGGTAATGGTGATCAAACCTTCGGAAAAATCAATATCCAAATCACGGATTAAAGCATAGTTTTTAATGGATAATGATTGCAGCATACGATAGAAAATTATTTTTCAACTACAAACATAGCAAAATTTGATATGAATCAACAGCAAAAAATAGTAACGGAAGGTATAATGCAGCAAGGCCCCTACTGTTTTAACTTTTCGTATCTATCGGCATGTGAATGATCTATCTCTACCATGATATTTTGCACCCGGTTAATTTCTTCCGGGAAGGATTCGGAAAACACATTTACAATTTCATCGGATTTAATATCGACGATAAGTTCAAACAAAAACATGAAAGGATCGGGCTTCTCGCGATATACGTCCTGCAATAATTCGAGGCTTTCAGCTATCTCTGCCCTGCCTTCGGCTGCTTCTTCATGCATTTTATCCAGGCCGTGGCGATGATAGCGATACAAAAATGTACGAATATTTTTATAATCATTATTTAACAGATTTTCCACCAGCCAGTACCGGTTCTTTCTGCCCTCAAATGCTTTCCAACCTTTTTCAGGAGCATTCTGTGCATTGTTTACGATTCGCTCGGCATTTTGAAAATAAGGTGTACCGCCCTGCTCACTGAAGGTATCATAATCCAGTCCGATGATGATATAAGCATAATAAGCCAGCATCGAGGTAAGGTTGGATTTATTCTCTGACAATGAAAACTCTAATGGCTCATACTCAATGTATTCAAATTTCACATCGTTATCCTTGTAGTTAAATACGGAGGAATTGTAGGATGAATTATATACAGGTCGTCGGGATTGAATTTGCATCGAGCCGGAAAACTCATTGCCTATTTGTTCCTGAATATTGATAAGAATATTGCATTCGATTCTTTCTTCGTTGCTGTAGATATGTTCTGTCCAGGCTCGGTTATTCATAAATTCAAACAACTCACTTTGCAGCGTTTGAAACACCTGGCGGTTGGTTCCCTGCACCTGGCTGGAAATGACCTGTATATTACATCTCAACTCCTGGGCCGTTGTAAGTAAACTAAAAGAAAGCAATACGAACGTTAAAGCAATTTTTCTAAGCATATCAGCTCATCATTTCTAAGGTTACGTTGAGTATATCGGCAGCTACTTCATCTTTTGTTTTCAAATTATAATTTAGCCGACTTCCATCTTTTTTTAAAATGGTAATTTTATTGGTATCCACTCCAAATCCGGCTCCCTCTTCATTCAATGAATTAAGAACGATAAAGTCCAGGTTTTTAGTATGTATCTTCTTTTTTGCATTCGCCAGTTCATTATCGGTCTCAAGAGCAAAACCAACAATAATTTGTTTTCCCTTAATTTGACCGATAGCTGCAGCAATATCTTTATTCGGTATAAGTTCTATCTTAAGATTCTCCCCTTTTCTTTTTATCTTTTTTTCTGATATTTGGGCTGGTTTATAATCCCCAACAGCAGCTGCCATCACTGCAACATCTATAGCAGGGAAGAACTTCATCACCTGCTCATACATTTCGTCTGCTGAACTTACATTTACCTGTTTAATTAAGGAGTGCTCAAGTCTGAGAGATGTAGGACCTGAAATAAGAATAACTTCACCCCCTTCATCGGCAAAAGCTTTTGCCAGTGCGTAGCCCATTTTACCGCTGGAATAGTTTCCAATAAACCGAACAGGGTCGATCGATTCATAGGTAGGTCCTGCAGTGATTAGGATTTATTTGCTAACTAGTTTTTTTTTTTGATGGAAGAGGTCAATAACCCGTTGTGTTTTTTTATCGGGCTCTTCCATCAGACACTTCCCTGTAAGTCCACTTGTCCGTTCT
>CAYVSF010000564.1:0-2091 GCA_964453775.1 uncultured Bacteroidales bacterium | reverse complement strand
ACGCAGCTACTGCACCTTTACCTGATAATATTGATGAATTTTTAATGGCAGGTTTTTTACGCAGTAAGCCGGTAGATATGGTGAAGGCAGTATCGCAGGATATTGATGTGCCTGCTGATGCAGATATCATTATTGAAGGGTATATCGATCCGGAAGAAGATTTTATTTGGGAAGGGCCATTTGGGGATCATACCGGGTTTTATTCACTGGCCGACTGGTATCCCAAATTTCATATAACTGCGATAAGCCATCGTAAAGACGCTGTTTATCCTGCAACCATTGTAGGAATACCACCTATGGAAGATGCATGGATTGCAAAGGCCACAGAAAGAATATTTTTGAGTCCCATTAAATTTGCTTTTCTTCCCGAAATCATTGATATCGACATGCCTGCAGAAGGGGTTGCTCATAACCTCGTTATTGTAAAGATTAAAAAGAGCTACCCGGGACAGGCCATAAAAGCAGCGCATGCTCTATGGGGAGCGGGTCAGATGATGTTTACAAAAGTGATGATTGTGGTAGATGAGCATTTCAATGCAATTCATAATTATAAAGAACTGGTGAAGCATTTGGTGGATAATACGAATCCGGCCACAGATTTTATTTTTTCTAAAGGCCCCCTCGACATCCTTGATCACAGTGCTTCAAAGCAATCTTTTGGAAGTAAGCTAGCCATTGATGCAACAACTAAATTTCCAGAAGAATATGATGAGGAGAAAGATAAAGAAAGGAGATCTGAATTTAACCAAACAGCTATTGATGAATTAGTTAAAGACGTGCCTGCCATCAAAAAGGTGAATGCAGATTTATTGTCGACACGTTCACTTTTATTAGCCTTTGGAATAGACAAGAATAAGATGCCTGTGGCCGGGATTGTTGAGGAAATAAAGAAACAAAATTTTTCAACCTCCAACGGTGTCATTATCCTTTTCGATGAAATTGTAGATATCAGTAATCATCATATTATGAGCTGGTTGCTTTTGGGAAATATCGATCCGTACAGGGATATTTTCCCGGAAGAGTATGGCAGGAAAGGAATGGTGGTCGTGGATGCTACTATGAAAAATAATGATAAAGATAATTTTAAACGAGACTGGCCGAATATCATTGCTATGGAAAAGGAAGTAATTGAGGATATTGATGAAAAGTGGGAGAAGCTTGATTTAGGGGCATATATTGAATCACCTTCAAGAGACTTTATGAACTATCTTCGTGGTAAAGGTGCAGTAGCCAGAGATTAAAATAATGTTTGTATTAAGCTTAATAAGTGTTAAATTAGCACTATCCAGATGAGAATTTACTTACGAATATTATCTCTAGTTATTGGCAGTTGGTTGCTATTTGCACCGATATTAATTGCCCAGGATCAGCAAGTTCTTGTTGAGCATTATTCTATTGAAGATGATTTGTCGCAAACGGCCATAAATACTGTAATTCAGGATTCAAGAGGCTTTTTGTGGATAGGAACACAGGATGGTCTTAATAAATTTGATGGTTACAATTTCACCATCTTTAGAAATCAACCGCTTGATACAAACTCTCTCAGTAATAATTATATCCATTCCATATGCGAAGATAGTAACGGAGATTTGTGGATAGGCACGAATTACGGGCTGAATAAATATAATTACGATGAGGGGAGATTTGTGCACTTCATTGCAGATCCGGCAGCAGAAAATGCTCTTAAGGAAGATGAGGTATATTATGTTTATGAAGGTTCCCAGGGATATATCTGGATAAAAACACTTAGCTTTTTAAGCCGTTACAACCCCAATACCGGGAGGTTTCGACATTATGAACATTATAATGATGTTTTTAATTTTGTTTCTGAATTGCCTACGTTTTCAATCCTTGAAGATTATAAAGGGGTTTTGTGGGTAGGAACAAAAGATGGTTTGCACTTTTTTGACAGGGAGCTTGAAATATTTAAACGCTACGTGCATAATCCTTCTGATCCAACTAGTATCAGCAGTAACCGTATAAAGTATGTTTATGAAGATTCAAAAAAAAGATTGTGGATTGGCACAGAAAATGGACTGAATTTATTTAATCGCAAAGAAGAAACTTTTGTTCGCTATTTTCACGATTCCA
>CAYVSF010000563.1:976-2093 GCA_964453775.1 uncultured Bacteroidales bacterium | reverse complement strand
GAAGAGGTCGAGAGAAAGGAAAACACCGGTAATCCCTGCAAGTATCCATGAAATTGCCATGATCTCTGGCGCTACAACCATTGCCGTTAAAGAGATTGTAGAGCATTTCAGAAAGCCCGGAAGAACTATTCTTACGCCTTCCAGTGATGTTGAATTAACGGATGAAACGATAATTGACATTTCACACGAGAGCTTGATGCGCATTTGGGAAGTGCTGGCCGAATGGCTGGAAGAAGAGCATGAAGCGATTAAGGAATACCTCTATATTTCAGAAGCTGCAGAATTGCACCAGTTAGGGAAGGGTGGATTAATGAAATCGCCGGAATTGCAAATGGCTTTGAACTGGAAAGAGGAAAATAACCCCAATAAACAATGGGGCATTAGGTATGATAAGGCTTATGACCGTGCAATGCAGTTTTTGGATTTTAGCGAAAAGAAGTTCCTGCAGGAACAACGCCTGAAAGAAAAACTACAGAAACTTCGCCTGGGAGTCTTTAAAACCATAGCATTTGTGTTTGGATTGGGGGCCATTATTGCCCTGGCCTTTTTCTTTTATGCACAGCAACAGCGCGAGGAGGCTATCAAACAGCAGAATTTAGCAAATGAACAGAAACTCATAGCAAAAGATCAGGCTGAAAAAGCCCGGAAGAATGCGGAAGAAGCCCTAAAACAAAAACAAATAGCTGAAAAACAGAAGCAGCGTGCACTTTATAGTCAGAGCGTAGCCAATGAACAAAAACAAGAGGCATTGCAACAACGCGAAATTGCCGAGAAGGAACGACAATTTGCAATGGAGCAAAAAGACAGGGCTACTGTGGCCCAGCAAAAGGCAGAGAAATTACGGTTGATGTCTATTGCACGATCTATGGCAGTGAAATCTCTACAGGAATCCAATACGATTATTAAAAGCCTGTCTGCACGCCAGGCCTATAATATGTACAGAAGCAATGGCGGTATTAAAATGGATCCGGATATTTATAATGCATTGTATTACGCCGTTAAAACATTACGAGGAGACGATTACAATAAAGCGAAAGCACATAATGATAATGTAAGAGCTATACTTGCAGCAAGGGGTACAAATTATCTTTATTCTGCCGGAAGTGATGGACAGGTT
>CAYVSF010000563.1:0-966 GCA_964453775.1 uncultured Bacteroidales bacterium | reverse complement strand
TTTAGGTGGAAAAGAACCGGTGGTGGGTTTACCCCCGAGCTGATCAATCATGAAAAGGGTAAAGTTCATAAATCTATGGATATTTCAAATGATGGGAATACCCTTGTGCTGGGAGGGAACTATCCTTATCTAATGCTGATTGATTTGAATAATTTAACTTCCAGGAAGGTAGATATTGCTTCTGATAATCTGCAGTATGTGAGTTTTACTCCGGATGGAGACAGAATTATATACCTCGTCGATAACCATACCATTATGCAATGGAATTTTGATACATCAGATGAATTAATGACTTCAGATACGAAGATTAATGCCATAGATATGAACCCTAAAGGGCAATACCTTGCTGTTGGGAAAGCTTCCGGTAGAATATCGCTTGTAGATATTATCAATGCAGTTGAACTGGATTTGTACACTTCGGAAGGCAAAGCAGATATTACCTCAGTTGAGTTTAACGAAAGTGGCAGTATGCTTGCTGCCGGAGATATGGAAGGAATAGTGCACTTGCTAAGCGCCTATTCGGGAGAGATAAGATACCAGTTATCCGGGCACAAAGCCATGGTAAATCAAATATCTTTTAATCACTCGGGAAACAGATTGGCTACAGCAAGTTTCGATCATAGTGTGCGCATTTGGTCGCTGGAAAATCCTTTTGACCAGCCTGTTATTTTAAACGATCACGACGACTGGGTATGGTCTGTTGAATTTGACCAAAATGATAAATACCTCCTGGCAGGATGCAGAGATAAATTTATTCGTTCCTGGTTGTTGGATATCGATGAAATGGCTGCTATGATTTGTGAAGATGATAAAATTAACAGAAACTTTACCGAAACCGAGTGGAATAACTACGTGGCCAAAGATGTGGATTATGAATGTACCTGCGGGGAAAAGGACAGTATGAAGAAAGAGGATATACTGGCAGAAAATGAGGATGAATAAGGGCTTGATAAGAAAAAAACAAAT
>CAYVSF010000562.1:0-2095 GCA_964453775.1 uncultured Bacteroidales bacterium | reverse complement strand
AAGAAAGCGTGGAATTGAAGGAAGAGTTTGAACTGTACCCGGTTCCTGCAAGTCGGTCATTGCATATTCAATGGAAGGAGCCCCTCACTGCCAATGTAGAATGGCAGTTGGTAGCAGGCAACGGTCAGCTTGTAAAAAATGGAATTTGCAATGCCGGGGTTATGAAAACTTCCATTG
Source organism: uncultured Bacteroidales bacterium (assembly GCA_964453775.1). Lineage (GTDB taxonomy): Bacteria > Bacteroidota > Bacteroidia > Bacteroidales > UBA12077 > CAYVSF01. Next base: position 1,918 of record CAYVSF010000562.1, on the reverse strand, counting down.
ATGTAGGTAACTTACAGGAAGGTGCTTATACCTTGCGTTTCTATGATAAAAAGAATGAAAGTTTACAGACTAAAAAGATCATGATTATTAGATAGTTAGGGTTCTGTGATCATCTCCACTACTTGGGAATTATAAGGGTAATAAAGTTCCAGGAAGGGATGAAACAACTACAAAGTAAGAGAGGAACAGAACATAGCAAAGCAACGAAAGCAATAATCTTATAAGGTGCATAATCGTGGCAAAAAAAGAGACTTCCAACAGCGGTGCCGATGTTATAAAGGCTCCAAGGGAACGGGAAGCGGTAAAATCGCCCTGCTCTTATAGTTATGCCGATTCTGATTATACCAACTATGGTGGTTATAATCCCCTATTAGCCCAAAGTATGGATACGGAATATCGTGCTGGCGTTGTGGGGGTGGGACCACTTTTGCCACCCTGCAAAAAGCATGTTGTTAAGAAAGGAGACACCCTCTATCACATTGCGCTAACAAATGGGGTAAACCTCGATGCACTGCTCGAGTTTAATGGATTTGAATTGTTGGATCGCGAAACGGGGTTAATACGGTTTGCGGGTCATGAATTTCAAATTTATCCCGGTTTTGAAGTAAAGATCCCTGAAAATGATTAACAAGGGATTAAACAGGAGACCGGCAATTTACTTGTAAAAGAAGCGGCCAAAGAAGCTGAAAATGCCGATGAAAATCATATGGATAGTTTCTTTGCTACCCTTCTCGATTTATCTGCAAATTACCTGGGGCCCCTGGATGGATCGAAAGTTAGCTATGCCATTGAAGTAGCAATTCCCATTGCAGGTGTCTTAAAACTGAAACTTTCCGGAGGTTTTGAACAAAAAAGGAGAAAGGGGGAGGTGATCGAACACAAAGTACAATTGGGAATTGGCCTGGCTGCCAAAATTAAAAAAGTGGTGGATGCGGAGATCATATTTAGCCTGTTTTTACAAGCTGCAAGCAATGATGTGCAAGACGCGACCGAACTCTTTTCTTATGGGTTTTATAAATTTGGCCGGCAAATAGCAGATGATACAAATGATTTTGGAGCAGTTGTGTCTTCAAGTGGGGCTTCCCTTATTCCTTCTGCAGCGCTGTACTACGGGCTTAACATCATGTATAGCGACAAAGAGATCGAAGACATTGATGATATGCTCAGTCCATCCAATGCCGAGAATCGTATTGCCTCCATGGAGGCAGAACTCTTTGGTAAAGATGGAGAAGACAGCAGACCCTTCAACGAGACCAACCCTAACGAAGTAGCTTTTGGTGGCTCTATCAAAGCAGGGGCAGAAGCAGAGAATAAGTTAAAAAAATCTTCTGCATCGATAGAAGCTGAAATTAGCTACCAGAATGTGATCAATGCCCATACCCTCAATACCACCGGCATTTACGGCGCACAGGAAGCCGACGAGCAAGGGTTTTGGGAGGATTATGAGCTGGGCTCCAAAGCCGAGATGAGCATCAGTTTGGCAGGAGCCACTGAAATAGAGGGCCATGGAGCTGGCTTTGCAACGAAGATGACTTTTCAAAATAAGAATGTCCAGAAAAGTCAAAAAGCTAGTAAATTTAAACAGAAATCTGGTTGGCAGTTTGCAAAACTGGAAAATGAAATTACCTTAACTTTCAAGGATTTAAGCTCTACAAAGAGCGAGGCCTTAAAAAATGAGATTATCCCCCAGTTGTCGGCAATGGCGACAAAATTTATCGACAACTATCGTGAAGTCCACCAGAAGGCAAAGGAAAAAAACCTGCAAACCCTGACCACCGGTATCGATCCATTGGCTGTAGCTTATCAAATTGAAGATTCCCTGGCAACACATCAGATCGATGCCATGAAGGATGCCACTGCAACGGATAGCTTGCAGTTGAAATTAAAACTGATAAGTAGTGATAAAGGAAAAAATCAC
>CAYVSF010000561.1:0-2099 GCA_964453775.1 uncultured Bacteroidales bacterium | reverse complement strand
GATAGAAATTGAATACTAATATAGAAAGGGTCATAAACAAAAGAACGCGAATAGTTTCGGTAATACGATAAATCGTGTAACTCTTCATCCGTTTGAAGATTCTCCTGCTCTCCTCAATGGCATCTTTAATTACCGAAATCCCTGATGAAAGAAGGACAATAGAAGAGGCACTTCTGGCAGCATCAGTTGAGCCGGATACTGCAATTCCACAATCGGCTTTTTTCAGGGCAGGAGCATCGTTAACTCCGTCACCAGTCATACCTACAATGTGTTTTCTATCTTGAAGTACTTCAACAATATGATATTTATGCTCCGGAAAAACTTCCGCAAAACCATCAGCTTGTTCAATTTGATCTTCAACTCCTCCTTTTTTATGAAATCCCGTTTCTTCAAGAATTTTTGCATCCAAAATATTTTTGCCCAAACCTAATTTCTGAGCAGTTTCTTTTGCTATTGCTTTCTGATCGCCAGTTATCATTTTAACCTTTATGCCATAATCCTGAATGTTTTTCAGGGTTTGTTCTGAATCATTCCGTGGCGGATCGAACAAGGATAGAATACCCAGGAATTTCCAATCCCCGTTTATATCGGTTTTTGCCACACCAAGAGTTCGATAACCTTTTAAAGCATATTCGTCTATTTTATCGGTTATTTTCCTTATAGTCTCATCATCTTTGACGGCAAAGTTCATAATTACCTGGGGAGCTCCCTTGGAAACTTTAAATTGGTTTTGTGATTCATCTTCCACAACGGCTTCTGTTCTTTTGCTGGAAGCATCGAAGGGAACAAAATTGTCAATTTTATATTTTTTCAGGAAATCTCTTGAATCCAATTCGTTTAAAATCAAGTTATCAATAGGATCATTATCTTCTTCTTTAGAAGCAAGAGCAGCATTAAGAATTATATCTTCCTGACTGATATCATCCATCAAATAGGGATCGCCGAAAGTCAATTCGTTTTTTGTTAGCGTTCCGGTTTTATCACTGCAAAGCATATCTATTCCCGCTAATTCTTCAATAGCGCTAAGCTTTCTAACAATAACCTTTTTTTTGGAGAGTAGTTTTGCCCCAACAGCCATAGTTACCGAAAGAACCGTTGGCATAGCAACTGGAATAGCGGCAATAGTTAGCACAAGAGAAAATCGTAAAATATCAAGAAATTTATCTCCCCGAAATATAGATACGGTTAATATGATTGCCACCAGAACAATTGCGGTAATAATCAAATAATTTCCAATTTTAAGTACGGCTTTTTGAAAGTGACTAACCGTATCAGCTTCTTCAATAAGAGAGGCTGTTCTACCAAAGTAAGTATCTTTACCGGTGGCAGTCACCTTGGCGGTCATTTCACCCTGTTTAACGGTAGAACCTGAGTAGATGGTATCCCCTTCTTTTTTATCCACGGGAAGAGATTCTCCAGTTAATGCAGATTCATCTACTTTTAAGGTTCCTTTACCTTTCAACTCCGAATCAGCTGGAATAACATCACCCATGCGTAAATTAATCAAATCATCCGTAACAAGTTCTCGGGATGCAATGTTTTGCCATTTCCTGTCACGTTTTACTTTCGCTTTTATGGCTAGATTTTTCTTAAGTTCATTAATAGCATTGTCGGCCTCGTATTCTTCGATGAATCCGACAATGGCATTAACAATTAGTAATGAAAATATAATGGCAAAATCCACCCAGTCCTGAACAACAATGGAAAGTATAAGCGCGGCTTCAATCATCCAGGGAATAGGGCCCCATAAATAACTTAGAAACTTTAGGTAGGCGGGTTGTTTTTTTTCGGATATTTCGTTGTAGCCATGTTGGTCGAGACGTTTTTTGACTTCTTCGGAGGTTAATCCTTTCAAAGATGCGGTATTTTCATCCATAGCTATTTATTTTAATTTCAAATGCACGTTTTGTATTTAGTTATCTAATAATTAATCTATAATAGTTCGAAATTAAAGAAGTTTTAGTACTTTCTATCTAAATTGTTTTAAATTATATATCTTTAATAATTGATACCTCATAATTTCTTATTAGAATCGGTTGTAAGCATTGCCCATAACGGTTACGTGTCGAGTAGGTAAGGGGAATTTCACCCCAAACCTC
>CAYVSF010000560.1:0-2099 GCA_964453775.1 uncultured Bacteroidales bacterium | reverse complement strand
TTTTTCGGCTTTGTTGATATATTTATGCTTTCCCCTGAAATAAAGTGGAATGTCATATTCTACCAAAATATCGGTAATCGATTTCATCCTCTTCTCCAGGTAGGGTCGAATAAATTCCCTGGCGAAATCGGGCTTCAAATTCTTCATGAATTCGACAGCAGTACGATCTTTTTTCTTTGCAAATACGGCAAAAAGAGCTTGCTCGCTATACTCATTGCATAATTTCACAATTTTTTGCTGCGATTCCGGCATCTTCGACAGGTACCTGTCGGCATTGAGTGGCGATATTTGAGCATCAATGGCGAAGTATCCATGATCCTGTCGCTTAATAATTTGGTAAGGCAGGATAATCCATCCTAATAAGGGATGATCAACAATGGCTGTTATGAATTCTTTCGTACTCATTTTGCTCAAAATTTCCAAAAGTAACAAATGCCCGGATAGCTGACAAAAAAGTAGATACAAAAATCTTCAGCAGGGGGATTAATTGTGGAATAAGCTTAAAAAGGGGAGGCCTCTGGGATTTTTGTTTTAACTAAATTGGTTTTCAGGATTTTATAGTATGTTGTTAAAACAATCCTGAAAAACCGCCAAAAGCATTGTCTTAAAAGGTTTAATTAAGAATAGTTATAAATAGTCCTGCAGTTATTCGCAACAGGGCAATTTAAGTGTAAACATATTAAAGGACATAAAACAGATTTTGTTATTAAAAAGCTAAATATATATCTTAACCCATTATTTTCAGGAACAGATTAATACCTAACCAAAAGCATACCTAAAATGCGAGTGAAAAGAAAACAACCCCAACAACCCGCTGTCGAAAACCTCAATGAGGATCTTACTCAGCTGGATCCACTCATTGAAAAATACAAGGATAAAAAAGGCAGCCTCATCCCTCTGCTCCAGGGTACGCAGGATATCTTCGGATATATTCCGCATGGAGCTTTTCTGCACATTGCAGAAAAAACAGGATTACGCTTAAATGAAATGTACGGTGTAGCTACCTTCTACACCCAGTTTCGATTAAACCCTGTAGGAAAGCATATTATTAAAGTTTGCCACGGTACCGCCTGCCATGTGCAGAATGCCGGTGCCATTACCGATGCCCTGGAAGATGCTCTGGGGATCCAGGATGGTGAATCCACCGAGGATATGCTTTTCACGCTTGAATCAGTAGCCTGCCTGGGATGCTGCTCGCTTGCACCGGTGATGATGATCGGTGAGGAAACATTCGGAAAGCTTACCGGCAAGCAAGCCGTGAAAATCGTAAAAGAGATCAAGTTAAAAGAATCGAATTAATCCTGTATTGCCACAGCAAAAAATATAATTATGGAAAAGACAAAAGTACTGGTTGGGCTTGCAAGTTGCGGTATAGCGGCAGGTGCCAATAAAGTATATCAAAAAATAGAAGCCCTTGCCGAAGCCGAAAAGCTCGATGTAGAATTGAAGAAAACAGGCTGTATCGGCATGTGCTACCGTGAGCCCCTGGTGGAAGTGATTGATGATACCGGCAGTTATTTGTATGGTGAAATTGATGAGGAGAAAGCGGTTGAAATCATGGATAAGCATATCCGCCAGCAAGAGCCCATCAAAGATTATGTTGTAAAAACCGATTTATTTGAAACATCGGATGATTCCTTTTGGGAAGGACAGGTGAAAATCGCTCTCAAAAATTGCGGGGTAATTAATCCCGAAAAGATTGAAGAATATGAAGCTGAGGGCGGCTACCAGGCTATTAGAAAAGTACTGGAAGAAGATATTAAACCGGAAGATGTTATTCAAACAGTTCTCGATTCAGGTATCAGAGGACGTGGAGGTGGAGGATTTCCAACAGGAATGAAGTGGAGATTTGCTTTTAATAATAAAGCCGATAAGAAATACCTGATTTGCAATGCAGATGAGGGTGACCCCGGAGCCTTTATGGACCGTTCCTTGCTCGAGGGTGATCCCCATGCAGTCATTGAAGGCATTATTATCGGGGCCTATGCCACCGAAGCGACAGAGGGGGTTATCTATTGTCGTGCAGAATATCCACTGGCCATTAAGCGATTGAATATTGCCATTGAACAGGCAAGGGAGAAAGGGTACCTGGGAAAGAA
>CAYVSF010000559.1:0-2110 GCA_964453775.1 uncultured Bacteroidales bacterium | reverse complement strand
CAGCTCTATCAGGCGTTTCCATAAGCTTTAACGACGAAGACTTGAGTACGGGTAGCGAAGGCACTGCGGTGTTTTCATCAGTACGACCGGGAACAGGTTTGTCTTACACTTTAACAAAGAGTGGATATGCATCAAAAGAAGGCACCCTGGATGTGAAAGATGCCAATGTTACAGAAACTGTAGTGCTCTCAGAGGCAACCGGAATTGTAGACTTTGCAGATGCGGGTATTACTGTCTATCCGAATCCCAGTGATGGAAACTTTACCCTTTCAATGAAAAAGAATATTCAGGGTCAGCTATTAATTTATAGCCCCTTAGGGAGTAGGGTTTTTGAGAAGAACATTAAGACTGGAGATGTCAAAATTTCTATTCCAAACTCTTCAGCAGGTGTTTATTTCATCCAATTTGTTACTGATAAAGTGACTTATCATTCCAGAATTCTGTTACAACCCTAGCGATTTTAATGATTCTATAAGGGCCGGCAAGTCTTTGCCGGCCTTTTTTGTCTCCAATTTAGAACTATTCTAAGAATCAACAAGCGAATAAATCGCTATATTTAAGGCTTTTAAATAATTATGTTTCATTAAATACAGATGCAATGCTCAAAATTTTACGCCTAACGGGTATAGTAGCGTTTTTTGTTATTATATCAGGAAACCTTTTAGCGCAGAATCATTTTCTATCCTTTACAGAAGGACGAACTGCCAAAACAGAAATTAACTCAGAACCCGAGCGATTTACCTCTTCAAAATCCACTGGTTTTTTTGAAGTGGAGTATACCTTTTCGGGATGCAGTGTTTATGAGAAAAATATTAAAAATACGCGGTATGATGTGTTAACAATAGACGGCTTCAGCCGTATGTTAAATGTTGGGGAACCAGCAGTCCCTGCACATAATGATATCATTGCTTTGCCGGGAACTTCAATGCCGAAAATTGAAATAGTAAGCAGCGAGTACCAGGAATATCAGAATTATTATGTGTTTCCTGCCTTACCCCCTGCAAGGGACACAGAAGGAGCACCTGCCCCGCAATTTACTATAAATGAAAAGGTATATGGCACAAATGCATTTTACCCCAAAGATCCGGTAGCTGTTGAGAATGTACAGAAGCTTCGTTCCTTGCCCCTGGCCGTTATTCAAGTCAGACCGGTACAGTTCAACCCGGTAACCAGAACAGTTCGGGTTTATTCGTCCATAAAGTATCGCATTTACTATGAAAGTGATGCAAAATCGCAAGAGAAACAATTGGCCACACAAAACTCGGATCATTTTCTGAAACAAATGAAACGCGTGGTGTTGAATGATGCTGTTATACCAGATAAGGCTCAAAGGGCAAGGGCTAAATCGGATGATAAGGAGTATATCATCATTGCCCATAGCGAATACCAGGCTGCCGCGGATACCCTGGCCATGTGGAAAAGACAACAGGGATATTCGGTAGATGTTGTAACGCAAACCAGCTGGACAGCGGCCCAGGTAAAAGATGCCATCCATAATCGCTATAATGATTATACCGTTAAGCCCGATTATTTTGTAATAATTGGGGATCATGATGGAAGTTATGCGGTACCCGGGGAAATTTATCAAAGTCCGGGAGGAGATGATTTTGCCTCAGATCTCTACTATGCCTGTATGGATGGTGCCACAGATTACTACCCCGATATGGCGCATGGAAGAATTTCTGTTTCTTCCGCCAGCGAAGCCATGTCTGTTATTCTTAAAATAGTGAACTATGAAAGGAATCCTGCAAATAATGCCGATTTCTATACCACAGGATTGAATTGTGCACAGTTTCAGGATGTACAGGATTCAGAGGAGCCTGATGGTTATGCCGCAAGAAGATTTTGCCATACCAGTGAGGATATTAGGGACTATATTATAAATGAGCAAGGCTATTCTGCAGATAGAATTTATTATACAGATGGAAATAATACGCCCACAAATTTTAATGATGGCTATTATTCCAATGGAGAGGCTATTCCGAATGAATTGTTGAAGTCCAGTGGTTTTGATTGGAGTGGAGGAGCTTCGGATATAACTACATCTATTAACGATGGTAAATTTTATGTGTTTCATCGAGACCACGGTTATTCCGGGGGAATCGGTTGG
>CAYVSF010000558.1:0-2114 GCA_964453775.1 uncultured Bacteroidales bacterium | reverse complement strand
TTCTTGGGTGCATTATGTTCTTACAAGTTATGAAAAAATCTTCATAATCTCCATGCTCTACTACCGGATTTACATCTTTAAATTCGAGCTGGATGTAAACGACATCTTTAAACAAACAAAAACATATACGCAAATTTTAAATGGTAGGTCTGGGTGAAAGCTTCCTAAAATGTAAGTATTTACGACGGGTTTTATTAATAGATCTTTTTGGGAGGCTTATACCGACTGGAAAGCCTGTAAAACGCTTGTTAAGCACTTAAAAACACCCGGGGCGGGCAGGAGAGAGGTTTCAGTTCCCTGGCAACCGAAATGAATGGCCATTCGACCTTCTATAATGACGGAAAACCTTCGCTTAGTTGTTTCCGTTTTTAAAAATAACAAATTGCCTGATAGGGCAAAAAACCAAGTTTTTTTGTAATTTTAATTGCAAATGTGCTTGTAATAGGGATTGAATATGAAGATATTTCATTAGAAATATTGTAGTTTAACTTTTCCTAGTTATTTTTGTTTACAAAGTATTCTATTTATTAGCAGATGAAAAAACTATATTCTATTATTAAGGGTTCAGGATGTTACATACCTGAAAAAAGAGTTTTAAATGAAGATTTTATTGAAAATGATTTTTATGATTCTGATGGGAATAAAATAAATACCCCAAATGAAGAAATAATAAAAAAATTTGAGAAAATTACTGAGATTAAAGAAAGGAGGTATGTTACAGAAGACCTGAAAACTTCTGATATTGCTTATTTTGCAGCAGAGGATGCTATTATTAATTCAGGAATTGATAAAGAAAGCCTTGATTATATTATTGTAGCCCATAATTTCGGGGATGTACAAAACACTAATAGGAAGTCGGATTTTGTTCCCAGTCTGGCAGCAAGAGTTAAAAATAAATTAGGTATTGAGAATCCAAAAACAATATCATTTGATGTGCCTTTTGGTTGTCCCGGATGGCTAATGGGTTTGATACAGGCAGATTATTTTCTAAGATCCGGAGATGCAAAAAGGGCTTTAGTAATTGGGGCAGAAACGCTATCGCGAATATCCGATCCGCACGATAGAGATAGTATGATTTATTCTGACGGTGCCGGTGCTGCCATTCTGGAAGCGATTGAGAGTGATGAGCCCGTTGGAATTCTTTCACATGCTTCCAGATCAGATACATTAAATCATGCTTTCCTGCTTTGGATGGACAAATCAAACAACCCGGATTATAAAGGAGATCAATTGTTTTTAAAAATGAATGGGCGTAAATTATATGAATATGCATTAAATACTGTTCCTCTTGTTGTAAAAGAAAGCCTGGAAAAAGCAAAAATAGATTTGGAAAAAGTAGAAAAAGTATTGATACATCAGGCAAATGCCAAAATGGATGATGCAATACTTGCAAGGTTGTTTAAGCTCTTTAATAAATCAGAAATTCCCAAAAATATTATGCCAATGACAATAGCTGAACTTGGAAATAGTTCGGTCGCAACTGTTCCTACTTTGCTTAGCTTGCTATTTAATAACAAATTACCTGATCATAAGGTTATAAACGGGAATATATTAGTGTTTACTTCTGTTGGGGCAGGAATGAATATAAATTCTTTGATCTATAAAATGCCATAGGTTGATTTTGAAGTGAGGTATCAATTTTTAGCAATAAGATCATTCAGTAAGTTTGTATGAATCGGAAAATATGAAGAATTGCGCATTTTGAAAAACAAGCTTTTTATCCCGCTAAGCTTTTGATTTAATGTTAATTCCTTCAAATATTACATTAACCGCGGGACCGGGGACTTGAGGGCGAACTCGGCGAAGCCGATGGTTTATTACCGCGTGTTTTTCGCTTTTCTTTATTTTTCACATAAATTAATTTAGATCTACCCTTTAGACTTTCCCGTTGTTCAATCTCAAATTTTCCAATTGAACTTATCAATGGAGTTAGCTTTTGAAAACCATAATTTCTTGGGTCAAAATTGGGTCTTTTTTTCTGTATTAAACCACCAACGTCCCCCAGAAAAGCCCATCCATCATCATCTGATAAGTCATTAATTGAATCTGCTATAAGCTTTATCTCTTTTGGAGTGATTTTTTCAAATGATTCTTTTTCGACATCTTTCTCTTCT
>CAYVSF010000557.1:0-2116 GCA_964453775.1 uncultured Bacteroidales bacterium | reverse complement strand
TCGGACAGAAATATAGATTAAAATCTGTACTTTTATGACGATGAAAAAGAGAACTTTTACAAAAGAAGAGAAGCTCAAAATTATAAAAGAAGCTTCTGAAAACGGTGTTAACGAAACACTAGAGAAGTATGGTATTTACCGTGCTTCTTATTATGATTGGAAAAAGAAGTTTGAACAAATGGGTGAAGAAGGTTTTGTTCATGGAATGACACCAGCCCAACAAAGAAGGATAAGAGAACTGGAAAAAGAAAACAACCTGCTCAAACAACTTCTTGCCGAAAAGGAACTTGAAAACAAGCTTAAAGGCGATTTGCTAAAAAAGAAATATGCCTTGGAGAAAAAAAGGAAATTGTAACCAGGTATATTTTTCAAGGCATGAAACGTGATACAGCTCTTTCTATCGCGAACATTACCAAACATCAATACTATTATCGGCCTTCAGGTAAAGTAAAAGGGCGTAAACCCAGCAATGTTACTTTAAAGGTGCATGGAGATGATGTTGAGAAAACTTCCAATAATCAAGTGGTTGAAGTGATAAAAAATATACAAAAAGACCCTGACACTGATTATGGTTATCGTAAAATGACTTTTGCCCTAATGATATTGGGTTACATTATTAATCACAAAAAGGTATACCGGTTAATGAAGGAAAATCTGTTGCTTAAAGATTTTGCAAAAAAGATGCAGAGGACTTTTGTTAAGTACCGAAAGGTATTGCCTACAGGGCCATTGCAAGTGATAGAAATGGACATTAAGTACGTATGGGTGTCACAGTATAGCAGGTATGCTTTTGTGCTTACGGTTATCGACACTTTTACCCGGACAGTCCTTGCATGGGAAGTAGCTTATCAAATAAAACAGGCTCTTGTTAAACAAGTATGGGAAAAAGTGATTTATAATTATTTGCAGCCATATGATTGCTTAAAACGGAATATTCAAATTGAAATTCGCAATGATAATGACAGCCGTTTTGTTGCCAAATCCGTACAGGCGTTTTTTGCTGAGAATCATCTTAACCAAGTGTTTACTCATCCTTATACGCCACAGGAAAATGGGCATATCGAGAGTTTTCATGCTATTTTATCTCAAAAATTGAAAAGATACAATTTTTGGTCATTGGAGGATCTTGAACAAACGCTTGTGCTGTTTTATGAAAAATACAATAACCACAGGCTGCATAGTTCGACTTTAAACCTGCCGCCAATGGTGTTCTGGGACTGCTGGAACAAGAACTTGGTAAAAACAGAAATAAACGAAGAAAAAAGAACAATGAAACATTACTTAAAAATTCCTTATCACAAACTATCGGGCAATATGAGCTTGAGGGCAGTTCCTTGCTCTCAGCTGAAAACCTTCGATAGGTTTGAAGATGAGAAAAAGAAAGAAATGAACGGCGCCGAAACATTCCATCAACCATCGGTATAAAAATCACCATCGGTTGTTCCTTGCTGTTGCAAATTTAAAAAGATAATAATATGTTTGTTTAACTATCTATAAAAAAGTCCGATTAATAGGGGGCTAAACCACGCACAGCTTCATGCCAAAGGATGGTTATGCACAAGTCAAGCGAGTGGATTAGCGTTGAATTTGAAAAAATAGTCTTAATTAATATAGACTGACTTTGAGATAAGATTTTTGTACATTTACGTTTAGTCAGACTAGAACAAATTTAGAATAATTGAAAATAGAACAACATGTCACAAACAACAAATATAAACTTAGCCGTACTAATTGATGGGGATAATATACCTTCAGCATTTGTAAAAGAGATGATGGAAGAGATCGCCAAATATGGGAATCCAACAATCAAAAGAATATATGGTGATTGGACGAAACCTAATCTTTCCAAATGGAAAAATATGCTTTTAGAGCATGCTATTACACCCATTCAACAATATGGATATACTACTGGGAAAAATGCAACAGATTCTGCTATGATTATTGATGCAATGGATATCTTGTATTCAGAAAAAGTAAATGGATTCTGTATTGTATCAAGCGATAGTGACTTTACAAGACTGGCAACAAGATTAAGAGAAGCAGGCATGCAAGTTATAGGGATTGGAGAAAAAAAGACTCCGAGTCCTTTTATCGTAGCTTGTGACAAGTTTATATA
>CAYVSF010000556.1:0-2119 GCA_964453775.1 uncultured Bacteroidales bacterium | reverse complement strand
GATCTCTGATATGAGTCTCTTCTTTATCGGTGTATTGTCCAGTGCCTTCGGCCTCTACAAAAGTCATGCTGTCAAAACCAGCTGCTCGTAAAGCATTATGCACTTCTTCTACTTTTCGATAACGAATATATGCTTTGATTAATTTCATAGAATTTAATTTTTGACATTGCTAAGCAGATTCAAGAAATATAAAACAGCCTCGAAGCCTTTGATAAGGCTCCGGGGTGTTTTATTATTTTTTAAGGGAATGCATCCCTAAGACTAAAGGTAGAGTTTAGCAGCACTCTTCTTTTATCTCGCCACAATCTTTTCCTTTTTTCTCTGTTTTGCAGTCCTTGCCTTCAGGACGGGTGTATTTGCAGCAGCCGGGGAGGTTCTTGTATACCTCATCACTGGCTTTGTGCATTTTTGTGTCATGTCCCGCCTTTGCAACTGCCTTATGTACCTTGTCTACTTCTGTTTTGGATGCATCGAAAGTTACTTCCAGCATTTGGCTTTCCTGACTCCAGTCGGCTTTGGATACACCATCTACCGATTTGGCAGCCGTTTCAATGCGATCTTCGCACATACCGCAGTTGCCATACACTTTAAACTTTTCGGTTTTGCTTTGTCCGAATGCTGTTGCCACACTCATCAGGGCAACAGCTGTCATAGTTAAAACTACTTTCATTTTCATAATTGTTTGGTTTTTAAGTGAAACATTATTTATTTATTTAAAAGTTTCCCGATTCTCTCCACACTTCAGCATGGCATCCCCGAAATAGGGGTTCCGTATGGCCTCATCATTGCTAAACCAATAGGCTCCCTTATCACGATTGGCCATAGGACAATACTGATAATAGGTTTCTATATCTTTTAGCCCGAATGATTTTACCACCTTGTAAAAGGCCAGGTTAAAATCAGAAAAGGCTTTTCTTTTGATTTCAATATCTTTATTGCTGATGATGCTGTTGGTGGTTTCGTTCAATACTTCCACCAAATCCATCCATTTCATGTGTGCAGCACCTTCCAGTAAGGACATGTCCACTTTGTCCAGTACCTCTTTCATTTGTTTGGCCTCTTTGCTCACTTTCGTGGCATCAGAAGCCACAAAGGCATCTTTCATGTCAATGTATTCGTTGTAAACCACGGTCAATTGTTCTTTAAAGAGCTCGTTGATATTTTCAGGCATGATTTCTTCAGTTGCCTTTGTTTTTTCTTCTCCGGAACCTGACATATCCATGTTGCTGTGATCATCACTACCACTCACGAGTGCATCTTCTGAAGAAGGATTCATCATACTGGCTTTACCTTCCAGTTGGGCTGCAGCATCAATTTTAAATACGCCGTTGGTAGCAATTTCTTCCCCTTCTTTCAGGCCTTCTGCTACGACGTAGAAATTTCCTGCTTCCGGGCCCAATAAAATTTCCCGGTAAAGAAAGCTGGGATTATCCCGATTCGGTACTTTTACATATACTACGGCACGTTTTCCGGTCCAAAGAATGGAAGATTTCGGAATAAGTAACTCATTGCCTTCGGCTGCTATGCTGGAGTGTAGTCTACCATTGGCAAACATGGCAGGTTTCAGCTTTTCCTTGCTGTTATTCAGTTCCACACGTACTTCAGCAGAACGGGTTTTCGGGTTGATAAAGGGTTCGATCCATGAAACATTGCCATGGAATACCTCTCCAGGAAGGGATTGTACGGTAAACTGCACCCTGTCTCCGGTCTTGATCCAGGGCAGGTCGACTTCATAGGCGTCGAACATTACCCAAACGCTGCTTAAATCAACCAGGCGAAAAAGGGCATCCCCGGTTTTTACGTAATCGCCCAGGGCCACATGACGTTTCATTACAGTTCCACTAATAGGAGCAAGAATATCGAAATAAAGTTTCGGTTCGCCCTGTTGTTCAATGGCCTCAATTTGGCTGTCCGATAGATCCCATAACTTTAATTTGGAACGGGCGGCTTTGTATATCGCCGGCCTGCTTTCCTTAAGGCCCACAGACTCTAATAATTCCCGCTGGGCAGTTACCAGTTCGGGGGAGTAAACGGTGGCCAATTTCTGCCCCTTCCGTACTTTTTCGCCGGTAAAATTCACGAATAGCTTCTCGATCCGACCACCAAAGCGGGCGGTAAG
>CAYVSF010000555.1:0-2124 GCA_964453775.1 uncultured Bacteroidales bacterium | reverse complement strand
GTTTTCACCGCTCTTTTTGTATCTTTCCATTCGTCGTTTAATGTGCTAAACTTCCATTTCATGAAACAAATACTTTCCCTGCTTCTCGGCGGCCTTTTATCAATGTTGCTTTTAACTACTTGCAGCAATAATAGAAACTCTTCATTGAAAAGAATCGATGCTAAAGAAATTTTGCTGGACTACACAGATAAACCTGCTTTTCCGGAGGATCGCAGTGTCTTTTGCTATTTCGATCAGGGTGCATGGCATGGTTTTGGCCTAAATTACTTTGCGGATACTACTTCCCTAATTGGGTTTTCCGGTCCTTTCGTTTCCGGTATCCAAAATGGAATTTGGCTCAGTCCGGCACTCGTTTCCTGCAAAATATATGATGATGATAAAGCAGTCCACTTTGAAGCAGCTGATATCATCACAAAAGCCTTACCGGGAATGTTGAAAATTAATGCCCATTCAAAAGATTTTGAGCTTAAACAGGAGTTGTTCTATATGAATGATCGCATCGCCATTATCAATTTTTATATTTTAAATAAAACTGATATTGTTAAGAGCTTGGGGTTGAGATTCGAAGGAGCTACTTTTAATGCTGCCATAGATGTAGCTTCAAATAAAAAAGAACTGATGTTGAATAGTTTAGAGAGAGGCTGGAGGTTGAATCTTTCATTTCCTGAAGATATGGAGATCACTTCTTTTAATGATACCAGTTACAAAGCTGAATTCAATGATCATATTGAGTTGAAACCCGGATCTGGAAGAAATTTTACAGCAGTGGTGAGTTACTTTCAGAAGGCTGAAGAACAAAATATCAGAAATGAAATAATAAACGCGGGTAAAAACACAGAGGTAATAAAGGAGAAAACCCTATGCTATTGGAAAGACAACATTCAAACCCTTGATAGAAATATGCTTTCACAACTTCCGAAAAGTAAAAAGGACCTGGCCATCAAATCAATGCAGACACTTTGCAATAATTGGAGAACTGCTGCCGGTGATTTGAAGCATGAGGGAATGTTTCCAAGTTACAACTACAAATGGTTCAATGGATTTTGGTCATGGGATACATGGAAACAAGCGGTGGGAACGGCCTATTTTAATTCAGAATTGGCTAAGAATCAGGTTCGTGCTCTTTTCGCTTTTCAGGATAGTTTAGGGATGGTTCCTGATGTGATTTACGCAAACGCTGCGGAAAACAATTGGAGAGATACGAAACCTCCTCTTGCTGCCTGGAGTGTTTGGCGAATTTATGAATTGGAAAAGGATCTTTCATTTGTGAAAGAAATGCTTCCAAAATTGGAAGATTATCATGAATGGTGGTATAGGTATCGCGATAATAATCAGAATGGATTTTGTGAATACGGCTCTACCGATGGAACTCTGATTGCTGCGAAGTGGGAAAGCGGGATGGATAATGCCATACGCTTTGATGATTCACAAATGCTGCAAAACTCAAAGAATGCATGGTCGATGAATCAGGAGAGTGTTGACCTGAATGCGTACCTCATTGCCGAAAAAAAATTCCTTGCGAACTTGTATGAAGCTAATGGGAATAGACAGAAGGCTGACGATTACAGGAAAGATGCTGGAAACCTGATCAATAAATTCACCGAAATGTTTTGGAGTGAGAGCCACAAGTGGTTTTTCGATAGAAAACTGGATACGGACAGCCTTATTCCTGTAAAAGGACCCGAGGGATGGATCCCCCTTTGGGCAGAAATTGCTACACCGAAGCAAGCGAACAGCATGTTGCCTGTAATCATGGACTCCTCATGCTTCAATACATTTGTACCTTTTCCTACCATTGATGCCAATCATACAAAGTTTAACCCAGAAAACGGCTACTGGAGAGGCCCTGTGTGGCTGGATCAATTTTATTTCGGCATAGCCGGATTGAAGAAGTATGGTTTTGAAAGAGAGGCGCAACTTCTTGCACAGAAATTTTATGAGAATGCAGAGGGTGTAGATACCAAAGCGCCCCTTAGAGAAAACTATCATCCGCTAACAGGAGAGGGGATGAATGCACAGCATTTTAGCTGGACTGCAGCCCATATTCTAATGCTCCTTGATGAGATGAATAAAACTCCATAAAAGCTTGAATTCCCCGTTCGGGTAGTCGGAAAATCAGGGATC
>CAYVSF010000554.1:0-2135 GCA_964453775.1 uncultured Bacteroidales bacterium | reverse complement strand
AAGCCTATGCCATCTATTATCAAAAACCCGGCAAGTCCTTTGCCCTAAGCTGGGAAAAAATCGATGGAGAATGGAAATTCATTTACCTGGAAGATTTAACGGAATAAAACAAGCATGAAAACGTACAAATTATTTCTTAAGATGCTTCTGAACCAGGTAACACCAAATTTGTCACAAGTATTTCACAAAAAAGAGGCTGCATCACCACAAACATCATCATCGGTCAAAAATGTTTGCTGATGACAATTGTAAGTCAAGGACATATTTCGGGAATTCAATAATGGCCTCTGGCAAAGAGACCGTCAAAAAGGACGGTCTCTGAAAAATCAAATAGCTGATGTAATGATAAACCTGATTCTTTTATGCTCTAGTGCCTAATATCAATTGAAATACCGCCATAAAACATTGTTCCATAAACGGGTGCATACAAAAATGCGGCATCATCTAAATATCTTTCCTCCTGTATATAGTTAAATATATTGTTTATGCCGGCGTATAACCTAAACAACTTTAGATTTTTGGACACACGGGCATTGAATACCATAAAAGGATCAGTTTTCTTAATCTTAGATTGATCACCAATAACAGGATCAATATCTTCGTTATAATAATCGATATACATATTCCCCTGATAGTTACCTGTAATTGAGAACATCCATGTTCCGGGTTTATAGGCCAATTCCACGTTTCCTGTTGTTATTGGAAAGCGTGATATATATTTGCTGCGCGACTCATATTTGGTTCCAATCCAGTCTTCTCTGGTGTTTTCGTATTCGCCCTGGTTATAAGTGATATCAATTCCAAATTCAAGATTATCAAATGGTTTTGCCATAAAGGACAATTCCACACCCTGAACAAAAGCATCATCAATATTTTTCCACTGGTAGTCGTATCCTAATGCTCCGATTTCCGGATCTGCATCGGTAAACCCTATCTTATTTTTTAAATCAGTTCTGAAAAGGTTGGTACTTACCTTTATAAATTTACCATAATAATCTGCAGACAGATTATAGCTAATCGAAGTTTCGGGATTTAGACCGGAAGACTTCCAAACGCGGGGAGAACCGCTACAAAGGTGTAAATCTTCTGAGAACCCAAAAGGTGCACGAAAACCGGTTCCCGCATTAGTCCGTACGGTAATCTTATCTGCCAACTCATATTTAATTGCTATTCTGGGGTTTACAGCCGTTTTTGTAAAATTTGTTTCAGGAAAATTATTACTGACAAAAACCTGCCTATCTGATATATACTGTTCACCCGATTCGTGGCGGTCTACTCTTACTCCGGGAACTATCATTAACTTTCTCGTTGGAGACCATTCATCCTGGATGTAAAGCCCAAATTCACGTGCCGACTTGTCTGCAACCGAACGGTAAGACTCGCCCTGGTAAGGACTGGATCCATCCACGACAACATACATGCCCGATTCTTCAAGATCAGTATAAAAGCTTTGAAATCCTAAAATGATGCTATGATTACCCAACCGTGAATTGTAGGAAAGATTTGAAGAAAAGGAATTTTCATTTGCAAGGTAAGGTCTCATATCTCTCAAATCGGGAACATCGCCCCCATGTGTTGCCACATAATCATTAAAGTAAGAATCATTGGTTGCATTCCTGTTGTGGTTCACATAAGAAAAGTTGAAATTGATTTCTGATTTGGTTTTAATCTTTTTGTTGTAATGCAGTGAGGCTTCATATCTGTCGGTCGTAACATTCTCTGTTCCATCTGTTAAGGGATTTCGGTAATAATCATCTGTCATAACGCCTCCTTCCCTCTTTTCAAAAACCGATTTCCCCCTGATAACCAACTTATCATTTTTGAGAAAAGCATTATCAAAGTATAAACTAAAGCCGGCATTGGTAAGGTTGGTC
Source organism: uncultured Bacteroidales bacterium (assembly GCA_964453775.1). Lineage (GTDB taxonomy): Bacteria > Bacteroidota > Bacteroidia > Bacteroidales > UBA12077 > CAYVSF01. The sequence continues at coordinate 261 of CAYVSF010000554.1, read as the reverse complement.
ATAACGCGGTCCGAGATACCATCCTGCATTTTAACTTCGCTTAGACCTGTTCCGGCTCCTGTTTCATCAATAGCATCTTCCGTATAACGCTGTGCAAAAATATTTAGGCCGATATTTCCCTGTTCATTGCGCATCGAGGAGTTTACTCCAAATCGGTTTGTCCCATAGTTACCTAACTGTGCATCAACTGTGGTTTTAGGAATAAAACCGGGTTCTTTGGTGACAATATTGATAGCCCCGGCAATAGCTCCACTGCCATAA
>CAYVSF010000553.1:0-2139 GCA_964453775.1 uncultured Bacteroidales bacterium | reverse complement strand
ACTCTTCAATCTGTAATGCGTTTACCAGATGTATATTCGCAGGAAAGAGAGGATTTGGATCCGGAAGAATGGAAGCTGATCAGTCAAACCATTAGCCTGGCAACTGAAGAGTTAAATCGTTTTAGGCAGCAGGAAGGCAAGCATCTTGAAAACGATATTAAACAACACATAGATGCCATTTTAGAGTTTATTCCTTCTCTTGAAGAACTGGAAAAACCAAGAATGCATAAAGTAAGAGAACGCTTGGAAAGCCACATCAAAGAATACATTAACAATAAAGATTTTGACCAGAACCGTCTGGAACAGGAACTTATTTATTACATTGAAAAATATGACATTACAGAAGAAAAAGTAAGGCTTGAAAACCACTGCAATTATTTTAAGAAAGTAATGAAAAACGAAGAGCCGGTTGGAAAAAAGCTGGGATTCATTGCGCAAGAGGTAGGCAGGGAAATCAACACCCTTGGTTCTAAGGCAAATGACAGCGAAATGCAACAAATTGTCGTGCGCATGAAAGATGAATTGGAAAAAATTAAAGAACAAATCCTAAACATCTTATAAAGTCTGTTTTCATGGATGGTAAAATGTTCATATTTTCTGCACCCTCTGGTTCTGGAAAAACCACGATTGTAAAACATGTCCTTCACCATTTTCCAAATCTTAAATTCTCCATCTCTGCTACCAATAGAGCACCCAGAGGAAAGGAAAAAGACGGCGAAGATTACTATTTTCTAGAAACAGCAGCTTTTCAAAAAAAAATTGCAGCAAGTGAATTTTTGGAATGGGAAGAGGTATATGATGGGCGTTATTACGGTACGTTAAAATCTGAATTAAAAAGGATTTGGGATGAAGGCAAACATGTTGTCTTTGATGTGGATGTTGTTGGCGGGCTCAATATTAAAAAGCAATATCCCAAAAAAGCCCTGGCTATCTTTATACAAACACCGGATTTAAAGGAATTAGAAAATCGCTTACGAAAAAGAGGCACCGATTCAGAGCAAGACATTCAGCAGCGACTGAATAAAGCAGGAGAAGAGATGGCTTATGCACAACATTTTGATCATATCATTATAAATGAACAACTTGAGAAAGCAAAAGAAGAAGCTGTTTTTTTCGTCAAAAAGCATCTGAAAAATAATACTTAAATCAGAACCAAAAGTGAAAGTCGGATTATTCTTTGGATCATTCAACCCTGTACACATTGGCCATCTGGCCATAGCTAACTATTTTTCTACCTTTTCTGATTTAAAGGAAATTTGGATGGTTGTAAGCCCTCATAATCCGCTAAAAAAGAAAAAAAGCCTGCTCAACCAATACGATAGGTTAGACATGCTAAATATGGCCTTACAGGACACACCGGAGGGTATCCGTTCCTGCGATATTGAATTTCGATTAAAACAACCCTCCTACACCATTGATACGCTTACCTATTTAAAAGAAAAGTATTCAAAAAATGAATTTGCTATTATAGTGGGTAGCGATAACCTTGCTTCTTTTCATAAATGGAAAAATTATGAAGAAATTATCCGGCAGTACTGGATTTATGTATATCCGCGTCCGGGCTATGACATGGGTCCATACGAAGGCCATCCAAAATTTATTCCTATTGATGCCCCTGTAATAGAAATATCAAGCAGTTTTATTAGAAATGCCATTAAAGAAGAAAAAGATATCAGGTGTTTTCTTCCAAAAGATATTTATCATTATATTTTAAAGATGCATCTTTATAAGCAATAAACTATGGGATTATTAATTGCATATCTGACGGTAGCTATTTTCATCTCTTTTCTGTGCTCCATTCTTGAGGCCATACTTTTAAGTGTAACAGCCTCTTATGTGGGGGCCAGAGAAAAAGAAAACAAACCCTATGCAAAGCTATTGAGAAAGTATAAAACCGAGATTGATCTTCCCCTGGCTGCCATACTCACGCTAAATACATTCGCACACACCATTGGCGCAGCAGGTGTAGGCAGTCAGGTGCAAATCATTTGGGGAAATGAATACCTAAGTATATCCTCAGCACTTCTGACCATTGCTATTTTAATATTTTCGGAGATCATCCCAAAAACCATTGGAGCTAACAATTGGAAAAAACTAGCTCCCTATGCAGTACCTGTCCTTTCTGCAATGATATACAGT
>CAYVSF010000552.1:0-2148 GCA_964453775.1 uncultured Bacteroidales bacterium | reverse complement strand
ATTTCTTGCTGTAGCCTCAGCTATCGGTTATTCCATCGTGATTAAAAAGCTATCCGACAGGTACAATTCTGTGAGTATTGTAACCTACCATAATATTATTGGTATCTTCTATTTTGCTCCCTTATTTTTTATTCTTGATTTCAAAACATTCTCGGCAACTGGCTTCGCTGTGGATGCCTGGATCCCGCTAATGGAGCTTGCTGTCTTTGGCTCCTCATTTGCATTTATCTTTTTCACCCATGCAATTAAAAACCTCGGCATTACAAAAGCCAATGCATTTACCAATGCAATCCCCGTTTTTACCGCAATTTTTGCCTATTTTGTTATTGGAGAAATAATTACAGCGCTTAAAATGATAGGTATTGGACTGGTTATCGCCGGATTGTTTATGTCACAGATGAAGCGCCTGCCAAGAAGCAAAAGAATAAGAAGGTTAATTAGACCCAATGAGTGATGGAGCCTTTGCAACTTTATAAAGAAGGTAAACTTAGAGCATCTGCTCTTCTCCATAAAAAGGAAATCACAAGTTTTGTCCAAAAACTAAAACAGAAAAAACCAAAAGCCCTGGATAAAATTGTGCAGCAACTTCATGATGAGGCATTCAATGAAATCGATTGTCTTGAATGTGCCAACTGCTGCAGCTCTATTTCTCCCACCCTCTATGATAAGGATATTGAGCGATTGTCAAAAGTGCTGAAAATAAAACCTTCAGTTTTTACAGAAAAATACCTGAATGTTGATGAAGAAGGGGATTACGTTTTTAAAGAAACACCCTGTCCATTTTTGCTCCCCGATAACTATTGCCTGTATTATGAAGCCCGACCCAAAGCCTGCAGAGAATACCCCCATACCGATCGTAAACGGTTCTATCAAATTGTAAAGCTTAGTGTTAAGAATATGGAGGTTTGCCCTGTAGCCTATGAAGTAATGATGCGTTTATATAAAGAATACCAGCATTTAGTTTAGGGGACTATAACCTCCAGCCCTTCCGAAATAATTTCAGCATCTAATTCCGTTCCCATTTCAAAGGATTCACCATCGCAATGAACCACATCATTATTTGGTCTTTGAACTGAAATATTGGAACATGTATAGGTTTCAACATACGAACTTTGCAATATGGTCTTCATAAAAAGCCTTGGTCCTAAAGAAAGTGCTTTTGCTATTGGAAAAGGCTTCATAACCACGACATTCATTTTACCATCCTCCACAGAAGCATTTGGCGCTATAAAGGCATTATTGCCATACTGCGAGGCATTGGCAAAAGTAATTAGAAAAGCTTCCTTTTCAACCTCACCCCCAGGAGTCTTTAGCCTGTATTTTTGCGGTTCGTATCTTCTAAATTCGGACAAGGTAGAAAAAAAATAAGCAGAAAACCCCCGCTGACCGCTTTTCATAAAGACATCTCCAATGTGTGCATCAAACCCCACCCCGGCGGTACAGAAAAAAAACTGATCATTCATTCTTCCGTAATCGATTATCCTGCTTTTCCCTTTTTTTATGACTTCAAGTGATCTGGAGATCTTCAAAGGTATGTTCAAGTGACGTGCCAACCCATTTCCCGATCCCACCGGAACAATTCCTAGTTTAGCATCTGAATGAACAAGTGCTTTCGCTGTTTCATTTACTGTTCCATCTCCTCCAACTACGACAAATTTTGTGTACCCTTTATTCAAATATTGACTGGCAATCTCGGTTGCATCTCCAGGAAACTTGGTAACCAAAACTTTTGCATCATATTCTCCCTGTGGAAAATGTTGTTTGATTTCCGATGCTATTTTCTCCTTTTTCCCATTCCCGGATATCGGATTAATTATAAATAAAATGGACTCCTCTTTTCGCATACCAAAAATATTATCGCTCAAATTTAGCTTTTTTGAACTAATAAAAGAATCTGAGAACAGGAATACTTCCTATTCAAAATACTTAAACTTAAGTTAACCTATCTTAAAATTTATATCAGGATTAAAATTGAGATAACACTGACTTCAAAAAGGTCTGTTTACTTGAAAAGAAAAAGGCATGTTACAAAGGAATCATTACAAAACCATTGTTATTTCCGATGTTCACCTTGGAACTAAAGCTTCCAAACGATATTCACAAGGCTGCAAATCTTATTGAAGTTAAACCTATTAAACTAAAACTTGT
>CAYVSF010000551.1:0-2154 GCA_964453775.1 uncultured Bacteroidales bacterium | reverse complement strand
TTGCCTATGGCTTCGGAAGGGGTTCCTAACCCCGTTTCCTCTAGCAATTGCTCGTTTACAACAATGTCAACGATGCTGTCTCCCGGATTATAATTGCCCCGAATCCATTCCCCGCTGTTTAATTTTAGATCAAATGTTCTGAGGTAATTTTCATCCACCGGCTTAATGTTTCCAAAAAATGGCTCTTCCTGTATCCCGGGAATCGAAAAGCTGGAATTGATATTGGTATTGGAAAGCGGAGCGCCTAAACAAAGTGTAACATCTTTTACACCTGCAAGCTGCTCCAGTTCTTTTTTGTAAGTTTCTTTTTTCTGCGCTTTATCAATATCGTAGAGTATAATATCCAGTTTTTTCTCACTGGCAAATCCTAAATCTTTGTTGAGGATAAAATTGGTTTGTTGGAGGATGATAATGGTGGATATAATCAAAATTTGTGCGATAAAGAATTGGGCAAAAACCAACACCTGCTGCAAGCTGATTTTTTTACCACGGCTAACACCTCCTTTTTGATTGCGTAATGCCCTAATGGGATTATAGCGCGAAAGGAAAAAGGCGGGATAAGTACCCGATAAAATGGTAACCATTATTGCGACAATCACCAGGAATAGCAGAGCTGCATAGTTTTTATACAGCTTAAGATCGATAGAATGCTCAAAGATTTCGTTCAGCATTGGCAGGCTTATTTCTGTTAATATCAGGGATACAACCAATGAAATGAGTACGATGAATGCCGCCTCCCCTATAAATTGCTGAATAAGCTTGTTTCGTGTAGCTCCTGAAACTTTGCGGATGCCTACCTCTTTCGAACGCTTTATTGCCTGTACGGTACTTAAATTGATGAAATTGATAACAGCCACCGAGAGCAACAAGGTTCCTGCAAGAATAAAAATCCAGATGAATTTCATGCTCGTGCTATAGCTTGTGCCAATGGTCTCTATGCGTGTGTCCAGGTGTCGTTTGCTAATGTGATGGAGTTGTAAAAAGCTTTTATTGGGATCATCCAGTTTGGTATTGTTGGCCTTGTAGATTTTGTTAATAAGCTTTTCCTGTTGATTTATATTGCTATTTTCCTGCATTTTTAAGAATGTTCCGAAACCTGAAATTTGTACACTCCATCGGTCAAATTCGAATCCCAGGAAATCATCCGTAAGGCTTTCCATAGAGGCGATCATCTCATAGGGCACATTTGTATTGCCTGTAACGGGCTCTATGATGCCTACCACCTCTACTTCGAGCTTATTTCTAAAGTTAAGCGTTTTTCCAAGTGCAGGCTTGTCTCCAAAATACAGGTCTTTTAATTCGGGAGAGATAAAAACGGTATTGGGTTCATTTAAACGTTCAGGGTTCCCTTCAATGAGCTTCACATCAAATGTAGAAATGAAATTCGAGTAGGTGAATAGCAAGTTGTCCTGTTGGAACTTCTTGTTTTCTGATGCCACCATGATTTCATCGCTTATATAAATATGAACCGGTTCGACTCCCTCGGGAAGGTTCTCTTCCAGCACTTTCCCTAATGGGTAGGGAAGATTTCCTGTATAATGAACGCCTTCGTCCTGTATCTCCTTTTCCATGAGCCAGTAGAGGTTTTCGTAACTGCTCAGGTCCTTGTCGAAGCTCAATTCATAATGAATGTAAATGAATATCAGGAGACTGGCGGTTAAGCCGATGGAAAATCCAATGATATTGATGGAAGAGAAGAACGGACTCCTTCTGATGATTCTTATGATTGTTGCAAAATAATTCTTTAACATGACTATATCCCCTTTATTTGTTTATTTCTGATTTTTATTCGTACCGTAATGTTTTTGCCGGATCGGTATTCGCTGTTTTAATGGCATGCCAGCTTACTGTTAAGACAGCTATCACCATAACAATGAGCAAGGCAAACAGAAAGTAGTGAATTCCAATATCAATGCGATAGGCAAAGTTTTGTAGCCAGTCTTTCATAAAATAGTAAGCAATGGGCCAGGCAATAATATTGGCTACCAATAACCATTTGGTGTAATCTTTAACGAGCATGCGTGTAAGGCCTGTAACTGTTGCGCCCATTGCTTTTCGAATGCCAATTTCTTTGGTTCGTTGTGCTGTACTAAGCGATGTTAAGCCAAATAAGCCCATGCTGGCAATGAGAATGGCCAGGATGTTGAAAAATAG
>CAYVSF010000550.1:0-2157 GCA_964453775.1 uncultured Bacteroidales bacterium | reverse complement strand
TTATATGATCGAAATGAATGGGAAAACCATGTATTTCGATGCACGAATGGTTAAGTTGGATGAAAAAAAGGCATTAAGTATTGTCCGCAATATTACTGACCAGAAAGTGGCCGAGTTGGCACTTAAAGAAAGCGAAGAAAGATTTCAACTTAGCATGGAGGCCACCAACGATGGTTTGTGGGACTGGAATGTTGAAACCGATAAAGCGTATTTTAGCCCGGGTTATTACACTATGTTGGGATATAAACCCGGAAGTTTCGAAGCCAGCGGAAAAACATGGAGTGAATTATTACATCCTGACGATAAAGAGAATACGATAAAAGAGGTACAACGATGCATTGATGGAGAAATTGATAAGTTTGAAATAGAGTTCAGGTTCAAAGCAAAAGATAATACATGGAAGTGGATTTTGGGCAGAGCAAAATCTGTTCAAAGAAATCAATCAGGAAAAGCTCTCCGGATTGTTGGAACTCATGTGGATATTACCGAACGTAAAAAAACAGAAGATCAGGTAAAAGAAACCAATGCTTTTATACAAAAAGTGCTGGATAACCTACCCATAGGTGTTGCCATAAATAAGTTCGACAAAGGGGATGCTACCTATATGAATAAAAAGTTTGAAGAAATATACGGTTATGAATTTGATGAGCTAAAAAATATTCCAACTTTTTTTGAAAAGGTATATCCCGATAAACAATACAGAGATGAAATAGTGAATCGGATATTAGCTGATATTAATGCGGGAGATCCCTCTAAAATGCACTGGGAAAATATCAGGATAACCAGAAAAAATGGTTCGGAAAGAATAGTGAATGCTGTAAATATACCTTTATTCGAACAAAATACCATGGTTTCTACAGTAATGGATGTTACTGATCAAAAAAAGGCCGAAGAAGAACTCATACATTCGCATAACCTGATGCAGTATATTATAGAGCATAACCGAAGTGCCATTGCGGTGCATGATAAAAATCTGCATTATACTTATGTAAGCAAGCCCTATCTCGAGCAATATCAGGTTAGAGAAAAAGATGTAATAGGAAAACATCATTATGAAGTATTTCCTGATTTACCGCAAAAGTGGAGAGAGGTGCATCAGAAAGCTTTACAAGGAGTTGTTTCCAGTGCGGAAGATGATCCCTTTTATAAAGAGGATGGTTCGGTAGAATGGACACGCTGGGAATGCCGGCCATGGTATGAATCCGATGGTTCCGTCGGGGGTATAATTGTTTATACAGAAGTGATTACCGAACGAAAGAATATTGAGATTCAATTGAAAGAAAAAACATTCTTTTTATCAACCCTCCTGGATACAAGCCCGGTAGGTATTGTTACTGTAGATAAAACCGGGAATATTTCTTATGCAAACAAAAGAGCCGAACAAATATTAGGGTTAGTAAAAGAAGAAATAACATCAATAACCTACGATGCTCCATTATGGAAACACACTGATCTTGACGGATCCCCTTTGCCGGATGAAAAGCAGCCTTTTAATATCGTAAAACAATCACTACAGACGGTTTTTGATATACAACACGGCATAACCTGGCCTGATGGCACGGTTGTAACTTTATCAATTAACGCTGCCCCCATAAAAGATAGTAAAGGCCAATTTAACGGAATGATAGCTTCTATTGAGGATATATCAGAGATCAAGCAGGCAGAAATAAAATTAAAGGCGGAACACAATCGTTTGGAATTTCTCATGCAAGCTATCGGTGCACACTTTAATATTCTGGATAAGGATTACAATATTTTGGATGTGGATCCCGCATGGCAGAAAATATACGGAGATCCCAAGGGACGTAAGTGTCATGAATACTTTATGGGGCAAAAGAAACCATGCCCTGGATGTGGTGTGCCAAAAGCCCTTGAAACAAAGAAAACTACTGTTACTGAAGAGTTTTTACCAACTGAAAAAAAATATTTTGAAGTACACACAATTCCTTTCCAAAATGAACGAAGTGAATGGTTGTGTGCTGAGTTTAATATCGACATCACTGAACGCAAACAGGCAGAAGAAGAACTGCAATCAAATTATGCCCTTTTACAAATTGCCGGTGAAACGGCCCGTTTCGGCGGCTGGAGTGTTGACCTGGAGAATAATATCTGCACCTGGTCGGATGCTGTGGCAGATATTCATGAGGTGCCACACGG
>CAYVSF010000549.1:0-2158 GCA_964453775.1 uncultured Bacteroidales bacterium | reverse complement strand
GGGGTTCCCGTATGATCTCTTCTTCTTGCAGGCTGTCTTCCAGCAGCTGCTGAATTTCTTTTAATGTGTAGCTCATAACTTCTCGTTTCCTTTTAAACCCTTACGCCCATCACCAGGATGTCATCCAGCTGCTTGTACGCTCCCTTCCACTCGTTGTAGGTCTCTTTCAAAATCTCATTCTGCTCTGCCATCTCCCTGTCGGCAATGCCCATCAGTAATTCTTTGTAGGGTCGGTGGCGAAACTTCTGCCCGTCCTCACCGCCAAATTGATCCACATAGCCATCGGAAAACATGTAAAGCATGTCCCCGGGCTCTAAATCAATCTCTTTATTGGTAAAGCTTTTATCCACTTTCACGGCATGGATTCCAATGGGCATCTTATCGGCTTTGTACTCCAGCAGTTCACCCTTCCGCACAACGTACAGTGGATTGTACGCGCCGGCGTACTGCACATGCTTCTTGTCCTTATCCAAAATGCAGAGCACCATGTCCATCCCGTCTTTCGATCCTTTAATTCCGTATTCCTGATGCAGGGAGTCGATAACATGTTCCCGCATCAGCTCCAAAATTTCGCTGGCGCTTCGTTCTCTCCTGCCGCCGGCAATCTGATTCAAAAAAGCAATACCCAGCATGCTCATAAAGGCACCCGGCACTCCATGACCCGTACAATCGGCTACGGCAATGTAAATTTTGTCCTTGTGCTCTTCCACCCAGTAGAAATCGCCACTCACAATATTTTTGGGAAGGTAGAACACAAAATAGTCGGGAAGCAGCTTCTGCAGCATTTTAGGTTGCGGCAAGGCGGCGGTTTGAATCCTACGGGCATATTCAATGCTGTCGGTAATAATGGTGTTTTGTTTCGATATCTGATCGCGCTGTTGCGTGGCCGTATCCCGCTGGGCTTCAATTTCATCCCGCTGGGCCTCAATCTCTTCTTTTTGCTGCATCAACACTTTATTGATCGCCTTTTTCCGTCGATAACTTCGATAAATAACCACCACCAGCAACAAGGTTAATATAAAAGCAAAAATCGCAAACCAGGTGTACAGGCGTTGCCGTTCCAGCCGGGACTGCTGTTTTGCTTCGCGCTGCATACGCTGATACTCTTGCTTCTCCATCTGCCGGTCGAAGGCATATTGCATTTCCATTTCTGATATTTGCTGGTTTTGCAGACTGTCTTTCAGGCGGATATATTCCTTGTAGTAATCCAAAGCGGGGAAAGCCTGTCCTTCCTGCTCATACATATCGGCAAGGGCTCTGTAGGTCTCCTTTACATCTTCTTTTCGTTGCTGATTTTGCGCAATATCCCGGCTTTTCATTAACATGTGCTCTGCCGAGTTATAGTTTCTTTGCATCAGGTGGATCCTTCCCATGTGACGGTAAACCGATGCCAATCCGGTATAATCATCCAGACGAATCTTCATTTTTTCCGAACGCTCCAGAAAGCTATAGGCTTTACTATAATCACCCTTTTTAAAATAAATCTCTCCCAGTGACTGGTAGGCATTTCCAATACCATATTCATTCCCGTTCTTCCGGTTCAAATCCAATACTTTTTGCGTAAGACGAATGGCCGAATCCAGTTGCCCCTTCTCGTTATATATCATGCCCATTTCCTTCATGCAAAGTGTCGTTCCGGTTTGTAAGCCTTCATCAGATTCAAGCTCCCGGTAGATATCCAGCGATTTGCGGATGTACTCCAGGGCCTTCTCATAATTCTGCATCAGGCGGAAGAGGCGGGCAATATTGACTCCTGTCCAGGCGAAACCTTCGCGGTTGCCGGCTTTTTCCTGGAGGGAAAGGGCCTCCAGCTGCACCTGAATGGCACGTTCGTAGCTTCCAAACACCCGGTATGCCGAACCCAAATTCGTAAGGGTGCGGGCAATTTCCAGGGTATCCTCCAAGGCATGGTTCGCGGCCAGGGCACGCTCATAATGTATAAGGGCCTTGCGGTTTTCTCCCATCAACTGGTAAGTGTTTCCCAACCTGTTCAGGCAAATGGCCACATGCGTACGATCACCAATAGCATCAAAGGCGCTCTCGGCCCGCAAGAAAAAATCCAGGGCCTGCTCATATTGATTCAGATGATAATGGGCATAACCTATTGAAAGCAGGGAAGTGGCATGCAGACTGTCATTTCCTGATACTTCGCTCATTT
>CAYVSF010000548.1:0-2164 GCA_964453775.1 uncultured Bacteroidales bacterium | reverse complement strand
CATTCAAATAGATATTCCCCCGCTTCGTGAGCGTCCGGAAGATATTCCGGGACTGGCAGATTACTTTTTAAGGCAGTTTGCTGACAAATACGACCGCCAAATAAACGGCATCGCCCGTGCTGCAGAAGAAAAGCTGCGAAAGTACCACTGGCCGGGGAATATTCGCGAGCTGCAGCATGCCATCGAGAAGGCAGTGATCCTGGCCGAATCGGATGTAATAAAACCTTCGGATGTTTTGCAGGGCAAGCAGGTAAAGCATAGCAGGCCGACGGCTGGCTTTAACCTGGAAGAAAACGAAAAGCAAATTATTGAGGAGGCGCTGGAGAAGTTCCGGGGGAATGTGTCGCTCACAGCGGAAAAATTGGGCATCAACCGAACGACTTTATATGCAAAAATGAGGAAATATGAGATACAGTAAATACACCTTCATCCTGATTGCCCAGGCCATTTTGCTTTCTCTTACAGCCCTTGCTTTTTACTGGAGTCTGCAGCAGGAGTTCATGACCGGCACGAGCATTGGTTTAGGGCTGCTTTGGTTGGTGGAACTCGTATTGCTCCTGTTAAATTTTTGGCGTCTGCGACGCGATTATCAGCGCTTTGTGGATGCCATCAGGTATGAGGACATGTCCTTAAGCTTTAAAAGAGAACGTAAAGATGCTTTTTTCAAGGATTTGCACAGTGGTTTTAATGAAATTATCAACGATTTCCGATTGGTGCGAAAGGAGAAGGAGGCCGATAGACAGTTTTTTGAGATCTGCATTGAAAAATCGGCATCCGGTTTGCTGGCTTTTCAGAGCGAAGGAAGGGTGCTCTTGCAAAACAGGGCCTTGCTGGAGATCTTGGGGTGTTCGAAACTAAAATCAGTAAAAGAACTTAAAAAGGTGGACAGGGATTTTCCGGATCTTTTAATGAGTATGCAGCATGGAGAAGAACAAAGCCTTAAAATACCAACCGCTTCAGGGCAGCGGGACATTAAAATAGCCGCTTCCCGGTTTAAACAGGAAGAACAAAGCATTCATCTGTTTAGCTTCCAGGATATCAGTCGGGATATCTATGCAAGCGAAGTGGAAAGCTGGCAAAAGTTGATACAGGTGCTGCGCCACGAAATTACCAATTCGATATCGCCCATACGGATCTTATCCACCAGTCTGATCAAGCTCACCGAACAGGAAGGGCGCATTCTACTGCCGGAAGAGATAGAGCCAGTGCACCTGGAAAATGTGAATAAAGGCTTACGGGCCATTCAAAAGCGAACAAAGGGATTGGGCGGATTTATCGAATCGTACAGAAGCCTAACTAAAATACCGGAACCTGAATTGAAGCAATTTGAGGCGTCGGCTTTTGTGGAGAGGATAGTTTCGCTTTTTGAGCAAACGATGGAGGAGAAAGGGATTAATTTGAGTATCCACCTGGATGAAAGAAATTCTCTGCTCTATACCGATGAGCATTTATTGGAGCAGGTATTGATCAATCTCCTGAAAAATGCTATTGAAGCGCTGGAGGAGCATCCGGATCCAAAACTTGCTATTTATTTGACAGCGGAAAGGGAAAACCATCAGTTCGTGCTGGAGGATAATGGTCCCGGCATATCGCAGGAGCTCCAGTCCCGGATTTTTGTTCCATTTTTCACCACCAAAAAGGAAGGGAATGGAATTGGTTTGCCCCTGTCCCGGCAGATTATGTACCGTTTGAAGGGGCAGTTGCTGGTAGGGTCGGAGCCGGGGAAAGGTTCCCGATTTAGGGTTGAATTTCCGCGTTATGGGGTTTTTTCCTCAGAAAGTAAATCCCCACACTCAGGAAAGAAAGGATAAAGAAAATAATACCCGCCAGCAGAATGGCCGATCCCAGGCTGTAATGGTCGGTGTGCCATCCCAGGAAGGGCCCGATGATCGAAAAGAACACCCGTATAACGAAATTCCGCACAGAAAGCACAGTAGCCCTGATATTGGATTCGGAGAGTCGGTTGATATAATCTTTAAGCACCGGCGTGGCAAATCCCCTGATGATATAAAAGAGCAGCAAGACTGCAAGGCCGGCATAGGTATTGATTCTGCTTACTACAATGTAGCCCAGGGGAATGGCGATGGCAATGAACAGCATCGTTTTTCGCTGACCAAGCATATTTTCCACCCTGTGCGCATAAATGGCACTAATACCAACCGTT
>CAYVSF010000547.1:0-2189 GCA_964453775.1 uncultured Bacteroidales bacterium | reverse complement strand
GGCGTGTACAAATGCCCCACATCATCATAGACAATAAGTTCGCACAAGTTGCCATATTTTAGCATTGTTTTCCGGAGCTTTTGTGCACCCTCCAGCGGAGTGACGGTATCGTCGCGACCCTGCAAAATAAGAGCAGGAGGCAAACCGCTGCGCACATGCTCTGCAGGATTAGCGGAACCCACCTTCTTACCGGGTCCAAAAACTCTCATCTTCCAGATGCCTGAGGTGGGACCTGTTCGCAAGTCCACTGCCGGAGATTCCAGCACTAAAGCATTTGGAATGCAAGAAATGCCTTCCTGGTTACTTTCAGGGAAAACCGCTGCAGAAGTCACCAAATGTCCACCGGCCGACCAGCCATAACCAACGATTTTTTCGGGCATGATGCCATAATCTGCTGCATGCTCCCGGGTCCAAATGATCAAATCCCGTGCATCGTCCATACATTCGTGAATAAAAACGTCCTGCGTGTTGGCCAGTCGGTATTGAACGGCGATAGCCACCAAACCCATTTCGACATAATGCCGGGCACGATCGAAGGTCCAACCGGCATTGCCATCTTCCCAACCTCCACCATGAAAGAGCACAATGGCCGGGCGCTTTTCCGTGGGATTTAAACGGTAGGGCTCAAAAATATGCGCTTCCAGCTGGAAACCATCCACTGTTTTATAAATCTGCACCTCATGATCTTTCCTGGCTTCTTCCATCTCCATCACCAGGTTCTTAACTTCCTGTTTCAAATCATCACCCGTACAAAGCGCCTTATAGCGATCCAGATAAGGCTGCGCATTGGCCAAACGATGCTTTTCCAAATGTTGCAACATGTAATGGGTAAGCCATTTATTTTTAAGGCTATCGTTCGAAAAAACGTTCGGGACAAACTCTAACAAGGCAGCCATCTTTTTTAATCCATAGTGCTTTTTCCCCCTGTTATTTTGAACGAGCTGATCTGCCCGGTAATCAAGATAAGCATTGACAAAGCGATCATAGGCAGGCAAGGATGCATAGGCAGGTATATCAACAGATCCCTGCTCCAAATAATCCAGGGTTGATTGGTCAAGAACAGGTCGGTTTCCCCTGTATTGCCAATAGATTTCGGGATAACGGTAAATCACCCAATTCAGACCATAATGAAGTTCTACTTCCCATGTTTTTTGAAAAGCCGCCCCCAGGGCATTATCAGCCTTGCTTTGCGCCTTCAGATCGTTAAGGTAAAGGGTTTTAAGCGAATCAAGAAAGTTAACCAATTCCTCCTGTGGTCCAACAAATAACTTCTGCCATCGACTGTTAAACTCCTCATTCACCTGTTCGGAAAGGCTGTCTAAGCTCGAAAGATACCTGTTTTCTGTTACCAAATCGCCCGAATAGTCAATTTTTCCTGAAAAATTCTTTGGGATGGACAACCGTATTTTAGCGCCCGGTTCCAGGTACATGGTCCACTCGCGACCTGCAAAAGCAGCATCTATAAGCCTTGGATGCTCCAGGGAAAAACGAGCAGTAAACTTCCCCTCACTGTCTGTTTTAATGTGCTTTGAACCAATAGTCAACGATGCATCTTTCAGGGCTGTTTCCCCGGTTATCATACCCGATTCGGGTTGCCTGTTGCAAGCCATCGCAAAAAGGCTTGCAGTTATCAATAAAAAAGTGTTCAATCTACTCATAAAATTAGTTTAAGTGTATTTTATTCTGATTTTTATTCATAGCGTAATGCTTCAACAGGATTTCTTCCCGCTGCCCGCCACGAATTGTAGCTGATGGTGAGCCAGGAAATCAACAAGGCTGTCAGGCCCGCTATCCCAAAAATCCACCAATGCAGGGCGATGCTGTAGGCAAAATTCTCCAGCCACTTGCTCATGCCATAGTAGGCCAGCGGAATCGCCAGCGCAAAAGCAAGTACCAACCATTTTAGGATATCCCGGTTGAGCATCCAAACAATAGCTTTCCTGCTGGCGCCGTTCACTTTGCGAATTCCAATTTCCTTTGTGCGGCGCTGCGTTAAAAGCAGCGTCAACCCCAGAAGCCCCATGCTGCAACTAAAAAGGGCAATAAAGGTAAACAACGACAGCAAACGGGCCTGCAAAAGCTCGGTTTTGTAAACATTGCGGTACATGGCCTCCACCTGTTCATAACGAAACGGAAAACCCGGAAAAAGGCGGTTCCACACTTCTTCCATATCCTGTATGGCCTGTTTT
>CAYVSF010000546.1:0-2206 GCA_964453775.1 uncultured Bacteroidales bacterium | reverse complement strand
AAGAGCATAAAACACAATAAAAAAGCTTACACCCGTGTGTGTTTCAAGTGTATCTTCATTCAGCATAGACAGTAAAGCGATCAGAAAAAATACATTAAATAAATAATGCTTATATCTTTTCGTTTTAAGTACGGGATAAATTAAGGCAAACAAGAAAATTAAAAACCCCGCTCCACCGAAGGTAAGCATAAAAGTAAGGTATTGATTGTGTGCTCTCCGCCTTCGATTCCGGGGCAAATCAACTCCCATTTCATTGTAAGCCCTGTCAAATTCAGCTTGCACATCGCCAGTGCCTACGCCAATCCATGGATTTTCCTTGAAAATTTGCCAGCCCGTCTCCCAATAGACAAATCGCTGGGTAAGGGAATGTCCCGAAACATAGCCTTGCGATCGATAAATATCAATTTGCCAAATCAACTGGTATATCCTGGGATACAATGAATATTTGCTGGCAAAAATATGATTTGCCATTCCTGTTTCTATATTTCTGATATCCTGGGCATTGAGCTTTTTAAACCCTTTGGCATCTTTTCTAAGGTTTTTCGAAGTAAGATAGCGAAAAAGGGTGTATCTCAGCTCCTGCCCCTTATCATCCAGGCTGTCATAAGGATAATTGCTAGCCGCTTCCCAGGCTTCGCTCAACTCTTTCTCGCTAATATACAGATAAACATAATGCCCGTTTTCAACCTGCTTATTGCTTTTATTGTGATAATAAGGGTTGCCTTTTGCCGTAAACTCTTCTAAATGGGATACGGGCCATGGATCTTTCGAATAGTATCGTGCAACTGCATGTGTTAGATAAGAAGCCACAATTAATACACCACCCAAAATGGCAATTAGCAGGAACCACTTGAGCATAAAGTTCTTTAGCTTAAACACAAAATAGATAGAAAAAGCGATTAGCAGCACTCCGAAAATTATGATCCCTGTAAATGCCTTTAACAAAAACAAGAAAGTTGTCAACCATAGTATTAAAACAACATAAAGTACTTTCTCAAACTTCCCGTAAACAAAAACAGGTTTAAAAATAAAGTAAAGCAAAGAAAACAGGGCCAGGTTGATCATTAGACTAAAACGGATATGAGAAATAAAAAGCGAGATATCGCGGATGTCCTCAACCTGAATACCGGTTACATTTAGCAATACAGATGTGCTTATAAAGCTTGCTGCTACTACCGAAGCAATAAACCAAAGCAAAAGCCGATGCCATTGTTTGAAAGAAAGAGGTACACTGGTTCCAATCACCAGGGGAAGAATAAAGAGAGGAAGTTTAATTCTGATATCGTTAATTGCGTATGAAAAATCAGAATAATAAATCAGGCCCACAAGGTGCAGTAAGTAAATCAGAAAAAATATGTAGAGGGCAGGTGTTTTTTTTAGTTGTGTCCATTTAGTTTTAAAATGGCCTTCCAGGATCCAGTTTACAGTAAGCGAAATCATGCCAACACTTAAGGCAAAAAGAGACAGGGGAAGACTCACCAAAATGAGAACCAGGCACCAGTAATATATTTTTCGATGATTAAAAAAAGGAATCATAAGCGCTTCGTTGGTTGGATAAAAATAAGGATAAAAAACAAACGGAAAAAGCTTATTTTCTATTGCTAAAGCTAAAATACTTTTTAAACCTGAACTATTCATAAATTACATCATTTATAAATAAAGTTCAGGCTAATCCCCGACTTAAATAGCCTGCCTCAAACCAGATTCGGGAAAGTAGAACTTTTGGAAAAATTTTACTGAATTTATTCGCTGTCGGAGAAAGGAATAATTCTTTAGTTATTCGGATTAATGCTGTAAAATGCTCTTGTCTAAGAAAAAAAAACGAGCATTCTTTTCGGGGAATGAAAACAATTTATAGTTTTGCATTTCAATTTTACGAATTGTACTTATTTGCCCGATAAGTCATCCGCCTAAATCAGAAGTTATTAACAAATAATTTGTTGATAATATGCTTGATTTATGGAAAATAATTGTATTTTTGCAATCCGCAAACAGGAGTGGATTTTTTGTAAATAGGTATTAATTAAAAAGTTAGGAGTAAAAGTGGATACATTAAGCTACAAAACTGCGTCTGCAAACAAGACCACCCTCGAAAAAGAGTGGGTGATTGTAGATGCACAGGGAGAAATTTTAGGCAGGCTAGCTTCAAAGGTTGCTAAACTTTTACGCGGGAAATACAAACCTTCCTTCACCCCACACATTGACT
>CAYVSF010000545.1:0-2207 GCA_964453775.1 uncultured Bacteroidales bacterium | reverse complement strand
AGGCTTCAATGCCATCGGTAATGAGAATGATAATGTTCCGGCAGTTATCGCATTTTGGAAAATCGTTTCCTGCTCTTCGAAGCGAATAGGCGATGGGGGTAGTACCCCGTGGCGTAAGATAGCGTAGTTTTTGCCTGATTTTTCCGGCATTCCCTTTCGAGAAGGGCACTTCCAGTTTAGTATCTTCGCAATCCTGCGGTGGAACAGGGCTTTGATGTCCATACACACGCAAAGCCAGCTCTATGTTTTCCATCTGTTCCAGGCTGTCAATGATGTGGATGAGGTATTTCCTGGCGATGTTAATTTTTTTGTCGCTTTCCCAGGTGCCCAGCATGCTCTGCGAAGCATCGAACACAAAGAGAATCCTTGTTTTGGCCTTCTCAGGCTCTCTTTTTTGTCCAAAGTTGTGCTTTGGAAGCAGTAAAAACAGGAAAAGAATGCCGGCGTAAAGGCTGACATTCTTCAAGTTTAAAATTTTTATGCGTTTCTGCATGCCTTGGGCCTTTATTAAGGGAGGAGGTTTTTCTTTTTGATTCGTTCGTAGTCTTCTTTCTTAATCAATCCCAGGATTAGCAATTCCGCACTGGCATAATTGGTAGCCAGGGGAATGTTATTCATATTGCAGGCTGTTAGCAGTTCCTGGATATCATCGTGATGCTTTTGTTTTACAAGCGGATCGCGCAGGAAGATAACAATATCCACCTCCTTGTTTTTGATCATGTTTGTAATTTCAATGTAACCACCGCTTTTCCCGGGGCTGAGGTGTTTTACATCCACACCCTTCTCCTCGATAAATTCGGCAGTTCTTCCTGTTGCAATCAGATGTACACCTGCAATCCATTCTTTTCTTTCTTCAAGAAACTGAAAAAGTTCCGGTTTCTTGGCATCATGTGCAATAATTACAATATTTTTCATAGTTCTTTCCTTTTTTAAGGTGATGTACTAATAATCGCCAAGGGTCTCTTCCAATTGGCCTAATGCTGCCTCCAGCTGCTCGTCGTTGGGTGCAACACCATGCCACTTGTGGGTTCCCATCATAAAATCTACGCCCATGCCCATTTCTGTATGCATAAGAATGACAATAGGTTTGCCCTGGCCGGTCATGCTTTGAGCTTTTTTAATGGTTTCCAGCACTTCGGGAATGTCATTGCCGTTCATCTCCAGTGTTATCCATCCAAAACTCTCCCACTTGGCTTTCAGGTTGCCCAGGGGAAGCACGTCATCCACAGGGCCGTCAATTTGTTTTCCATTGTAATCCACGGTAGAGATTAGATTATCTATCTTGTGGGCTGCAGCAAACATGGCTGCTTCCCAAATTTGTCCTTCCTGTAATTCACCATCGCCATGGAGGCTGTAAACCAGCTTATCTTCTCCGTTTAGTTTTTTACTAAGCGCTGCTCCACAGGCTACAGATAGTCCCTGTCCCAGGGAACCGGATGCAACTCTTACGCCTGGCAGCCCTTCTGCTGTGGTTGGGTGGCCCTGCAGCCGCGAGTCGATAGCACGGAAAGTCGCCAGCTCTTTGACGGGGAAATAACCACTTCTTGCAAGAACACTGTACCACACTGGAGAAATATGCCCGTTGGAAAGGAAAAACAAATCCTGGTTTTTTCCATCCATATCAAAACTATTGGGTTGGTGGTCGAGTACTTCGAAATATAAGCTTGTGAGAAAATCTGTACAACCCAACGAACCTCCCGGATGCCCGGAAGATTGCGCGTGTACCTTTCGAACGATATCTCTTCGGATTTGCGATGCCAGTTGTTCTAATTTTTTAATATCAGCCATTCGTTATATTAGGTATTAAGTATCTGGTTTATTATCAATTAATGTCCCTGAAAATTCCAAGGGGTAAAAATACAGTTTTCATCTGAAACCAGCTTTATAAAATAGGATATTTTTGCTTCTGATATCGACAAAATCCGCAGGAAATCATATCAGAAATAAATATAAAAGAGAATATAATAGAATAAAAAAACGGAAAGGCAAAAAAATCTCTTAAAAAGATTAAATTTGCAAGCTCAAAATCAAAATTTTGCAGGAGTTATGAGTTTACGATGTGGTATTGTGGGACTGCCCAATGTGGGGAAATCAACTTTGTTCAATTGTCTTTCCAGTGCGAAGGCGCAATCGGCCAATTTTCCGTTTTGTACCATCGAACCCAATGCGGGGGTGATAACGGTGCCGGATGAACGCCTGAACAAGTT
>CAYVSF010000544.1:0-2214 GCA_964453775.1 uncultured Bacteroidales bacterium | reverse complement strand
ATGTATTAAAATCATTAATCCTGTAAAATACATATACACCTATGCCCACCAACGCAAGAGACAGCAATAAAGCCGTAAATGCAAAAAGTAAGAACAGGGGAATAACCTTCTTCTTTAATTGTTTCGTAGGCTGAGTGACATACTTTTGATACATAAAGTACGCAAAGCTCCCTAAAATCAGAAAATTAATAAAAGTAACCGCTCCTACCAGAATGGTAGACGCTTGAAAAGGATTTCCGGTCTGTACCCACTTTATGGCCACTGCCAGTAGAACACTTAAAAGAAACCCCAAACCGATTGTTAAAATGCCTTGTTTTGTTTTCATAATGTTTTGTTTTATCGATGTTGTATCGACAAATTAAAGCCATGATACAGGCTTTCGGAAATCCAATCCATCGAGCAGTTGTTTTTTCATGCAGAACAGTCAAATAAACTGCACGGACCGGACGCAGAAATTCTTAGTCAACATTTGAACCCCTGGTACATGGGATGTTCTTTTCCCGGGCAATATTTTCCAGTTCAGTCTTTATGGCCTTCAAATCGTTGTAGGGCGCCCAACCCAGACTTATCTCCCGCACATCAAACCGAGTGTGTATTAGCAATTTACTCAGTTTAATTTCAATCTTTTCAATGGCTTTCCAGTAGACTGTTGTGGATCTTTCCAAAGCAGAGGGTTTCACGTACAATTTTTCGGCATCGATCTTGAGCTCATTCCTCGCCAAAACATTGATCACATTTAGCCCATGCAAGGTCCAAAAGATTCCGAGCAAAATATAAAACAGATGGATGATAAAACGGGCATCTATAGCAGGTTCATCCTGCCATAACATTTGCAACACTCCGGTTATTATAAAAAACAGCCCACCACCAATATATAGAATTTTGTAGCCGGTTGATTGACGCTCTTTTTTGTACAATTGAAAATGATACATGGAATTCAGGTTAAATAGTTTTGCATTAAATCTTCATCCGCCTATGAGGTATCATTCACTTGAAGGTAATGAATTGATTACTCACAGCTGTCAAGATTTGAGCAGGAAAGTTATAAAAATATCCAAAAAAGCTGCCAAATTATTCCTGGAAATAGTCTGAGAAAGGTTCACATTGCGAAAAATAGTCCCCGGGTGTTTGCCCCGAGAATTTAATAAAGTCGCTTATCATATGGGATTGATCATAATACCCGCAAGCAAAGGCCAATTCCGTTAAGGAGATATCTTTTTTAAAAGATTTTGTATAAATCGCATTCTGGAAGCGGATAATCCGAAGAAATTGTTTGGGACTTATTCCCACATACTCCTGGAAGATGCGTTCAAATTGCTTTCTGCTCAGGCATGCTTCACCGGCTAAAAAGTCAATATCCAGCATCCCTTTGGACCGGTTAATTAAGGCCATGCTGTGCATCACACGTGGATGGTGCACACGATTGTGCTGCATTTTTAATCGCTGCAGAAGAAATCCCTCGATTATGTGAATACGCTCTTGAAACGAGGAAGTTGCAGCCAATTGCTCTTCCACCTCTCCGACAAGCGATTTTACCAGGAACCGCAGGGGAATAGTTTGATTTTGCAGCTCTTTCAGGGGAATATTAAGAAAAAGAGCCAGACCATGCGGGTAAAAGTAGATCGAAAAGAGGGACAGCCTGCCGCTGATTCGGATATCAAAAAAATCTTTAAACTGTCCGGTAACCACCGCCTTTTCGGAAACCTGCTTTTTGTTATCGGAAACCAATGGCCTGTCCTTCAGGTAAAATGAAAGCTCGAGCAAGCCTGTGGGCACAATCCTTTGCACATGCTGCCTTCCTTCTGCCATTGCATTCTCAATCATCCAGTAAGATTTGATGAAAGGAGCCAGTAGGGAAGAAGGTTTTTGTTGGTGAAACTTCATTGCGAACATATTAGCAGGACAAAAATAAAGAAAAAAAAGAAAAGGCACACCGAAGTATGCCTTTAAAGAACAGTGCTTTACCGATCACCATATAGTCCAATTCTATTTCCTTCGCTATCGGTAAATAGGGCAAAGTATCCCATTCCTTCGGCCTCAATTTTTGTCTTCCCGGTAAGGATGGTGCCCTTATTGGCTTGAATGCGCTCAATGCTTCCATCCATATCTTCGCCCACATTGAAGTTTATGACCACTCCATCCCTGGAAGGTTTAAAATCGGGTGCCTGCGAGATGGCGCCTTCACCATTGGGCAGACAGGCCATTTTTTCCTCA
>CAYVSF010000543.1:0-2221 GCA_964453775.1 uncultured Bacteroidales bacterium | reverse complement strand
GGAAAATTTGACAGGCGCCTTGCTCAGTAATATCTATATGATTTCACTGAGCAAGGCGCCTGTCAAATTTTCCTGACTCACACGACCGTTTTGTTTCAAATTCGTTAAATAGTTTTCGATGGTTTCCATGCTCCGATGTCCAATGATATCTGTAAACTCCCTACCCAGGATTTTCTTGTTTTCCAGATAAGCTTCCTTGTCTAAAGTGAGCACACTTAATGCAGAAAGCTCAGCAATCATCGGGTCGGGATTCACCATATTCGCCAGCAGCAGGGGTAAATCTTCCTGCTTTTCTATGCGCGCAACTTCCATGATTGCACATGCTTTCGTCCAGGGATTGATCCATTTATAATCTCTTTGGATAATATCATACAGGATGTCCCTCTCTGTCATTTTTTCTGTAGTAAATAGGGTTTGCATTTTTTTCACCCGTTCCGATTTGGACATGGGGCGAATAAGTGGCAATATCATCGGTTTTAATTCATCCGAAATGATTAGGGATGCAAGTTCCAGCGCGAAGGCCACCTTTTCGTAATCACTGTTCCATAGATTTTTCCTTATCAACTCGATAGAACCCGGGTTGAACAGCAAGGACAGAAGATCAAACAAACTTTTATAGTTGTATTCAATCTCTATATTCATGGCCTCAAGAAGAATGTCTACGGCATCATAGCGCTCCAAATCCAAGAGGAGCGAGGTGTTCCAAATCAAATACTTACACACCTCTTCCAATTCGTGACGGATAATTACGGCTTTCTTTTCCGGAAGGTTAAAATGGGTTTTACTCAGCGCCTGAAGGGATGCAGAAATGATATTTTGGTTCGTATAGCTTAGCTTCTTTAAAAGGTGTTCTACCGCTTTTTCATTGGCGATATCTCCAAGTAACCGTATAATTCTCAATTGAACTTTTTCAGTTTGCCCGGTTTTATAGAAGGCTTCGTCCAGAATGTCCGGGGCTTCTTCGTCTACATGAAGAAGGGAAGCATAAGCAGCGTTGCTCAATTCTTCAATTTCCAGCTTCTCAATAATTGATTTGATGATGTCCTTTTCTTTAAATCCCGCAGCTGAAATAATCGCATTTTTAGCCACCGGAAGTTCCCTGTCTTTTACCAGGCGCTTTAATATTTCATATTGCTGATCTTGAGGAGCGTAATCAGCTAAAATTCCACCATGCACCCGTTCAATATTATTTTTAGAAATAGACAACTGCTGAATGTAATAACTCTTCTTCATTTTATTCTTCACCTCTTCGAAACGGTCTAGTAATTGCTCTATTTTATCACGATTCGGGGAAGAAGGAAAATATTTCGACCTGGATATTTCAATCATTCTGTCGTGGAGTTCAAGCAGGTAAAATCGAATGGCACTTATAATGCCTGCACGTTGTTTAAGACGATCATCCGATAGGGCCAGTTGGTGAATCGTTTTTTTGGTTTTTACGGGATTGATCGTATAAAGAAAATTAATAATCCGCACCATACTGGTTCCCGGATAGGCCTTTATATTATCAATGACCGTTTCAACAAATGATTTGATACTGCTGTTGTTGCCTTCCTCTTTTTTTAATTTACTATGGAGTGCTATCTTATAATTACGGTAGATAAGAAATCGGTTCATCAGAATTAATAAAAGCACAATTCCAATAGCAAGAATTACGTACCCACTGTTATTGATAAAATGAAGTTTTGGAAGAATATAGACTTCCATAAGTGCTGCTAAACCAATGCCAAGTGTAAATCCCCAATAACAACTTTTAATATAGAAATCATTCTGATTTTGTTCTTCCAAAGGCAGGTATAGGGTGTGTATGACAGGCAACAAAAGATTTGTAAACGAGAACTGGCTAAAAATAAGAAACACACTCGCCAGTATGGGAATAAAAAAGAAAAGTTCATTCTCCTGGGTTATTTTGAAATAAAAAGTATTGATTAAGAACAGGGCTCCAAAAACAATGACCACAAGTGGCATTAATATAAGATGGATTTTGATGCTGAAATTATAGAATGCCTTTTCTTTTAGGAACAATTCGTAGGCATTGCTGATAAAAGAATAGATCAATATTGCAATGGCAAACATTTTAGCCAAATCTATGGCGGTCTCATATTTGATTATTGTAACTCTTAGGTATAGACTATATACAAGAACAATGGTTAGAGCTGCTAATGCTGCAATAATCAGGATACTTACAAAATAACTGGAACCAATAAGCTTGAAAATATTT
>CAYVSF010000542.1:0-2224 GCA_964453775.1 uncultured Bacteroidales bacterium | reverse complement strand
AAACCAGAAGGAAAATTTCAATTAGACCTGCAATGAGAAAAAAACGGTTTATTCTGGCAATTTGCCTTTGATACCTTTCTTTTTTTTTCATGGTGTATTGTTTCTATCAAATTTAAGGAATATTGAAAAGGATTTGAAATTTTTTCCCAGGAAGTTTTGGTGTAATATCGCTATAATTATATATTATACCGGGTCTTATGGATGGCTGGAGCTTACGGGGTGCACCTAAACAGTGATTATTCCTTCTTCTTGCTCTCCATATTTTTGTGCAATTCCTGTCAAATATCTTTGACCACTTAGCCATGCCAGTAATACATCATACTTATGCCAGCTGTTAACTTTTTCATCGACCATACAGGGGAGATGTTCTTTGAGTTCTATTAAGTTGATTTGCTTTAGCTTTTTTTGCTTTTTATAATTTTTAAGCGGAAGTAATTTGGCTAAATGTTTCGGATATGTTTCAAGGAATTGGATTTCTTTATACTGATTGGATAGTTGCATTGCTCTTGCCGATAAGCCTCCCAGGAACATGGGTGACATGGCCTGCAAATCTTTATCACATTGCCGGTAAAAGAAATCCTTACCTGGATAGCCCCTGTAGATAGCAGGAAGGCTTAATGGTGCATCAATGAAAACAAGTTCTGGTTGATGAGAGTTGATAAATTCATCAATAAAACGATCGGCATTGCTCCCTTTTTCCGATTGCAAAACATGCAAAGTCTGTTTGTCGCAAAAGGCTATTGCTGTTGTGCCAGATGTTTTGGCACCATAGTCAATCCCTATATGAGTCAATCTTTTTGTCATATTTGTTTTACTATTTGATGGACCGCTTTTTTACGGTACTCGAAAATGTCGAGTAGTTTTGGCTTTACCAACAGCGAATGGCCTATGCGACCTAAAAACCCCAAAGGTAGTTTATAGCTGACAATGTCTTTCATCACTGTTCCACTGCCTTTTTCAATAAAATGATGCTGATGATGCCAAAAGCGATAGGGCCCGAAGCGTTGTTCGTCCACAAAGAACCGACCTTCCTGCACATGCGTAATCTCAGTTACCCAGTTCATTCTTATGCCTGCAACCGGAGCAACTTTGTAGCTGATAATTTGTCCGGCATACATTGAATCCTCCTGGATGGGAGAGGTCATGTTAAATCCCATATAATCGGGTGTAATAATTTGCAAATTGTCCGGCTTACTAAAGAAATTCCAGCATTTGTCAATGGGTAGGTCAACTTCTTGCTCTGCAATGAGACTATATATTCCCGAGTGTTTATAAATCTTTACCATAATGATGTGTTTTGTATGAACAATGTTTTATTGATATGCTGTTTTAATCTTAAAGGGGAGGAGAATTTGTATCTAATAAAGCCCTGTTTGTCTACGATGAAGGTGTTTCTTCCTGGCAATAAGCCAAATAATTCAAAACGCGCATCGAATAAATCTGTAACAACTCCATCCTTGTCAGTTAATAAGGTGAACGAATTTTTTTTGTTTTTCGAATATTGAATAGGCCTGTTTGAGACATTCCTGTTTATTCCTATAATCTTAAATTTTGATGTTGGAAGATAATTAAGGAGCTCAATAAATGATTGTTTGTGAAAACCACATCCCGGGAGAAAATCATTTGGAAAAAAAAAGAGCACCAAATATTTCTTTTCAATCCTATCATTTGAAAAGAACAAGTTTCCTTCCTGGTCGGGAAGGACAAAATCCGGAATTCTATCTCCAATGTTTAATTTCATTTGAATTTATTTAAATGCTTGATAATCCTCCATCTACTGCCATAACCTGACCGGTTATCCATGAAGATTGGTTGCTAAGTAAAAAGTCAATCATATTAGCTATATCAGCAGGTTTACCGATCCTTTTTAAGGGATGCCTCTGGGCTGAATTTCCCTTTTTTTCATCGGTGTTGATAAAGCGTTCTGCAATTTTCGTTTCGGTTATTGAGGGTGCAATGGCATTGATGCGTGTTTTGGGTGCCAGCTCTGCTGCAAGTGAACGAGTAAGCCCCTCGATGGCACCTTTGGAAACTGCAACTGAACTGTGATAATTCATTCCACGCTGTACCGCAACAGTAGAAAACAATACAATGCTGCTGTTATGACTAAGTTTTTTTTGCACAGCCTGAATGGCTCTTATGGCTCCCTGCACATTAATGTTAAAATCCCTTGCGAAGTCTTCAGCTTTTAAAGCTTTAAAAGGTTTTAAACGCACTGTACCCG
>CAYVSF010000541.1:0-2238 GCA_964453775.1 uncultured Bacteroidales bacterium | reverse complement strand
TGCTATTTATCGGTGTCATCCTTTCGATTTGGAAAGGCATGCAACTCAATAAAACCGAAAAAACCTATACCCACGTGGATCGCATTCAAACCTACACCTGGATTGGGTTTCTAATCAGTTATATCATTACCCTGGTATTCATGAAGCATTTGAACTACCAATTGCCCCCATTGGTTTTTATATTAGCTGGTTATGCTACATTTCTTTCGGGCATTACCATCAAATTTAATCCCCTGATTTGGGGTGGTTTCCTCATGTGGATCGGAAGTGGTGTCATGTTTCTAATAAGCCCGGAAAAACAGCTGTTGCTCTCCCCTATTCTACTCATTGTGGGCTATCTGATACTCGGGTACATTTTACGTAATAAAGCCAAAGAAAATGCTTGAGAAGCTCGATCCATTGCTACATTCACAATTGAGACTGGCCATCATGTCCATTCTCATAAGTAATGAGGTAGCCGATTTTGTTTACCTGAAAGAGAAAACAGAGGCTACCGCGGGAAATCTCAGTGTTCAGCTCGACAAGCTGGAAGAGGCCGGATACATCAAAATTGAAAAAAGTTTTAAGGGAAAGAAGCCACACACCAGCTGCCGAATTACCAAAGAAGGCATCCGGGCCTTTGAGGATTATGTGAAAAACATTAAAAGCTATTTGAATTTATAACATTACATATTAACAAAATTCAGCGGGGACTTTTTCCTTAGGTAGCATTTGGTATTCTTTAAGCAAATCACTGCCAAAAAGCCCCGCTTAATTTTGACTTGCTACAAGTAATTTTAAACCTGATAAGCGGTTAACAAATAATCATATATGATCCGAAGCGTTTTTGTATCCTGTAACATCTACTAAATCTTTCTCTGATCTATTTACTTGTTCCATTTTAAACCAAACTGCCTCAATGGGAACAGATGTAAGTATCCTCTATTGGATATTTTTTCTTCTTTCTCAAAAAGAATCCTTAACAATTTGGTTCCCTCACTTGCAGAGTAAATCAACAGGGGGACTAAATAGTAATTCAAACCCTTCTTAAGCCCTATGATAGGCCTCCTCTATATTTGTTGATTTTAACGAAAAGTTTATTTGATAAAAAAATGAAATTAATAAATGAAAATTAATAATAGCCAAGGCTGTATGCATCTTACCGTATTTACAAAGTCTCAACTAGTTCTTGGCAATACAAATACTGCACAAACAACATTCAATCTTATTTTAGATGTGCCACAACGAGAACTGGATTGTCATTTTCCTTTAATCCCATTACTATCGTCTCTAACCTTCGGGCAGAGGGGGTTTGAATTTTACGTATTTGTGGCAAATGCTCAATTAGCTCAAAAGCATCAAATGCAGCTATCCATTTATCGCCCTCATACGAAGACCAATCGGGCCAGTATAGGCAACCACCTGCCATATCATCCTTTAAACCAAACTTAACAGGACCTTTCTGCGACCTTGGTGCCAAAGAAGTCTTGGAACTTCCCGTATACTTATCAATGGCAGAAAAATAATATTTCCCATTATATCTAAATTCCAAAAAGACATGATGATTCGTTTCAAAAGGAATATCATTGATAAAAATATACTTTTCTTTCTCTTTCCAGAGTTGAGAGCCTTCATTTCTACTTTCATAATTGTGATATTTAACGTCTAACGAAGGTTGATAGCGCTCCATATCCAGGGAAAAACGAGGCTGGATGCCCTCGTCTGAAACGCCATAAATCGTATCGCAACCATATCCATAGCAAATCAGTTGCCGATTATAAAAGGAAGGAAAAAAAGACCCCGGATAATAATAGGCACTCCATTTTGTTGAATCCTTTAAAACGGTAAAAGGCAGAGGGATCCTTTCATATAGGTGCCCCTTCTTATTCCCAAGAGCCAACACAAAGCTTTTATTCAAATACTCCGGATGTCTTACGTATGCACCAACCAGAACAAACAAGCTGTCGGAAACGGGAAAAACATTACTTAAAACTGCATTGGAATATAGAGGTTTTGTTCGTTCAAGAAAAGAATTATCCAGTGTAAAATGCAACCAGTTTCTTCGCCAGTTCTGTAAGATATAAAGCGTAGTATCCCGCCAATCAACAGCGATATTTTTCATCCCGTTGAATTCTCTTGGCCCCCGTCCACAACCTGTAATTTGGTTAAGATACCTTCCGGATCTGGAAAAACGATCAATTCTCTTAGCACTCCCTACGACAATCTGAGATTCGATAAGATAGACATCCATAATTTTTC
>CAYVSF010000540.1:0-2246 GCA_964453775.1 uncultured Bacteroidales bacterium | reverse complement strand
AAGAAATAGAAAAAATTATTCGGGGTAACAATTTTGATCCCCCAACTCACGGAGCTATTCAGGTTGTGCGTAAAGGAAACGATATTTTTGTAAAGACCCACAATGTAAAAAGATACCGCTTACTCATTTCTCATGAGCAGTTTAATTTTAATGAAGAATTAAAAGTATATACCAACGGTGCACTCTCTTATGCAGGAAAACCTAAAAAAAATCCCGGGGTATTATTAAAATGGTATTGGAAGGACCTGGATCGCAGCATGCTATTTGCTTCGGAATTGAAAATAAAGGTAAAATAAATGCCTGGTTTCCAACAAAAACCAGGCATTGTCAAGTAGTCTTACTTAGAATCTTATTCTGTACCTACATTTCTTCAATCACGCCGCAGGCAATCCTTGCACCAGCTGCCCCGGATGGTTGTGATTCGAAATCATCGGGTCCGGCATGAATAATCACGCTTTTTCCCAATATATCGGATTTACTGCCATCACCGATGGTCCAGTTTTTCATCACTATTTCAAACTGAGCAGTACTGTCCTTCTTTGCAATAATATTGTCAATGTCGCCGGCATGATGTTCTCCTTCACCTGGTTTCCCATGCATTTCACTGGTGGGATTCCAGTGTCCTCCGGCGGAAGTAGCATCAGGTGCCGAGCAATCACCTTTTTCATGAAGATGTATTGCATGCGGGCCCGGACTAATCTCCTCAACACTTACCTGCATTTTAACGCCATTTTCAACCTTCGTAAACTTTGCTTCACCATTAACACTACTTCCACTTGCCGATGAAAGAAGGGCAATTGCTGATTTCGCTTCTTTAACATCTTTTACATCCTTATGCTCTTTTTCACTATTGCTCTTCATATTGCAAGATGCCATTAAGACTGCAACGAGAAGAAAACTTACAGTTTTGATTTTATTTCCCATAATTTTAATTGTTATTTGAAATTTCCTTTTTTAATGCCAACAAAGCCTAATTCAATTTGTTCAGCATAGAAAGGCAGAACTAGTAAGTTAAAAAACTGTGTGTTAAAATATTTTAGCTATTTTTGCAAGCTTAAGAAACAGGTCTATGAAATTTAATGAATTCAAATTAGAACCCTCCCTGGTAGAAGCCATTGATTATATGGGTTTTGAAGAAGCTACCCCCATACAGGAAAAGGTTATTCCAAAAATACTGGAAAACAAAGATTTAATTGCCTGTGCCCAAACAGGGACAGGAAAAACTGCAGCTTTCATTCTGCCTATTTTGCAAAAATTGCACAACCAAAAGCATCATGGCATTAATACCTTAATCATTGTTCCCACACGCGAACTTGCTATTCAGATAGATCAGCAGATAAAGGGAATATCTTACTTTACGGATATCTCATCTGTTCCCATTTACGGAGGAGGAGATGCCAAAGGTTGGGATGAAGAAAAAAAAGCACTCACCAGCCATACTGATATCATTGTTGCTACACCCGGAAAATTAATTGCACATCTTAATCTTGAATCTGCGGATTTTAGCAATTTAGAACATTTGGTACTCGACGAAGCTGATAAGATGTTAGATATGGGATTTCATCCCGATATTATGAAAATTGTCTCTTTCCTGCCCAAAAACAGGCAAACATTGATGTTTAGTGCCACCATGCCCCCTAAAATAAAACTACTTGCCAAAAGTATCCTAAAGGAACATGAAGAAATAAGCATCGAGCTTGCTAAACCACCCGAAGGAATTCTACAGGCTGCCTATCTTGTTTATGATGGACAAAAAAACGAACTACTCAATCATTTACTGGCAGATAAAGAAGAATATCAAAGTATTCTGATTTTTACATCTACAAAGAGCAAAGTAAATGAAGTTGTAAGAGCTTTAAAGAAGCACAATTTTAATGCAGAAGGCATCTCATCAAACCTGGAACAGAAAGAAAGAAATGAAGTACTATCGCGTTTTCGTTCCAGACGCACAAATATCCTGGTCGCTACAGATGTTTTAAGCCGCGGAATCGACATTAAAGACATTGATTTAATTATCAATTATGACATTCCCGGAGATGCGGAAGATTATGTGCATCGGATTGGAAGGACGGCCAGGGCAAAATCATCGGGAGTAGCACTCACCTTTGTAAACGAAAAGGAGATGGGAAGCTTTCAACAAATTCAAAAACTCATAGACGAGGAGGTATTGAAGATTCCCGTGCCCACAGAAATTGGGGAAGGTCCTGCCTGGAAAGTTCCACAGAGAAAGCAAGGCAAAAAGCAAT
>CAYVSF010000539.1:0-2251 GCA_964453775.1 uncultured Bacteroidales bacterium | reverse complement strand
GTATCCTATATTGTGAACGAGGATCTGAATAAGTATAAAACCTACTGCGACGAATACTACCAATTCAATGTATTGGAATCGGATGCTTATCTTTTTATCGATTATTTTAACTACTGTCTGCGGGATCAGAACCGGAATTATGGAATTTGGAATAAATCGAACGGAAATCTGTATTCGTTGGTGAATGAACAGGGAGAACCTGCACAGATTATCAATGATTTTACCGGAGGCATGGATTTTTGGGTTGAAAAAATTGATGGCAAGCAGCTTTTTTCGTTTGTGTTTCCCCATGAGCTGAAATCCTTTTACGAGGAATACCCCAATCAAGAAGTGGCGTTACTTCCTGAAAAACAGTCTGGTATTGAACGAATCGTGGCGGAGTCTTCTTCAAATGATAATCCTGTCATCCGAATTTTGGAATTAAAATAAAGACGATCGAAGCACCTTGTCTATTAAACTTCTTAATTGATTAACCCTTATTGGAAGCATTTCAAGAATGCTAAGCGTAATAAATTGACATTCTGGATGTAATGGCGTAAATTTATATGTTTTCCCGTGGGAATATGAAATAGTGCGGATTCTTTCAGCTTGATATGAATTAGAATCACAATATATATTCACCTATTGAATTACCCATGAGAAAAAAACAACTAAACCAACTGTTTTTCCTTTTTGCACTTTTGGTGATTTTTATCCCTGCTTGTGAGGAGGAAGAGGAAGAAATAGGTCCCGTCCTTGATTTACAGGGCTGTATTTCCACTGGATCTACCACGGGAACAGCAGGTTCTACTATCATGCTCTCCTGGTGCGCCACCAAAGGCACAGCCGATTTAGCCACCTTTTCTATAGATCTGGGAGGCAGCTTTTTTGAAGCTTGGAATGAGGCTGCCATACCATTTGCCTCGGCAGAACAGTATATCGATTCTGTTGGGCTCATCCTGCCCGACAGCGAGGGAAGTTTTACCCTGAATCTCACCGTAAAGGATGCCAATGAAATGACCGATAGCAAATCGGTGCTGGTTACAGTGGAGAAACCACCCATTGAGGATGTGTTTGTATACTTTACGAATTCGAATTTTATTTTCGTGATACAGGATGGGACCACTTCTGTCAAGACCACTGTAATGGAATGGACCGTAAGCGATTACAATGAAAGTTCGGGAGTAGCTACCATCAGCTGTACATTAGACCCCGGTTCTACCACCATACCTTTACCATCTACCTTCTATATGCGAAAAGCATCCAGTGGTGCCCTGGAGTATTCTTCCACTGGCAGCAGCTGGTCTAATCTTACAAATCCTGCCGGAGATATCAACTTCCTCTTTGGGGTGAAGGCTGCCGATCCTTCATCCCTTTTGGGCGATGTGGTGGAAGGTATTGAGGAATATACTGTAAGCTATCCCGAGGGCACTTCGCCGGGGTATAAGGTGTACTCGGAATACGACAATTCGGGATACGACAGCTACACTTATACCGACTACTCCAAGGAATACTATTGCCAGGCTACGGGATTTACAAGCGCTGTTACCTATACCTATGACGGAAGCGATTATCCGCCCTGGATCTATAAGCGCCAGGTGGATTTGGCAGCCTACTCTATTCACATGCCAGATGGAACATTGATAGAGGGCGGCAATTCCATTCCCGATGCTCCAGGCAACCTCAGCGGTTATTATGTCTATCGCGACGATGTATGGAACTCAAGCACCGGCATGTATGAGGATCACAGTTACGTTCGACTCTCCTGGACCGATAATTCCAATAACGAGATTCAGTTCAATGTCTACATTAAGGCAGACGACGGGAATTATTACCAGCTTTCCGAGATAGACAATGTTACCCTTTTGCCCGATTACTTCCCGGCCAATACAAATTCCGGAAGTGTGCGCATTGGCTATTGGGTTGACTGGGGCTCCGGAACGTATTACTTTAAGCTTAAGGCGGTATCGGCCATCGGAGAATCCGAATTTTCCAATGAAGCAGCCGTAACGGTGTACTAATTCCTATTTACGACGCATATTCAGGCAGAGGCACATAGCATGGTGTCTCTGTTTTTTTGTATATTCGCTATAGAAGATTCGTAAACAATCTATTCATTCATGTGTTCTACAAGCAAAAATAACCTTTAAAGCCATGAGAACCCTTATTTATACTTCTTTCTTTCTTTTTTTTATACTGATATTAATTTCCTGCCAACCCAAACAGCCTGCAAAAATAGATCATCCGGCGCTTAAGATTGTCGCTCAAAACA
>CAYVSF010000538.1:0-2259 GCA_964453775.1 uncultured Bacteroidales bacterium | reverse complement strand
CATCACCGGCGAAGGAGACCATGGGGCACCCTATAGCGGATTCATCAATATCGGAGACTGTGCCTACGTGACGGTAAAGAACACTATCCTGACCGGACACAAAACTTACCGGACCATTGGCTCGGCTGGAGTTCCGGTTTCCATGGGCAGCTACGACATTTCCCTCGGCCGGGCCCTCAACGTGTCGTTTGTGAACTGTAGCCAGACGAATGACATTGATGACCGCACGTACTGGGGAATAATGGGGTCCAATTATTGTAAAAATCTTATTTTAGACAATTGCAC
Organism: uncultured Bacteroidales bacterium; assembly: GCA_964453775.1. GTDB lineage: Bacteria > Bacteroidota > Bacteroidia > Bacteroidales > UBA12077 > CAYVSF01. The sequence continues at coordinate 1,974 of CAYVSF010000538.1, read as the reverse complement.
TTTTTCCCGGTTCGATGCCCATAAGGGTGTTGCCAATGCCACGGTACGCAACTCGAGCCTTGGACACATGGGAATCAATGCTATTGGCAGTGGAGTTTTCACCGTGGAGAACACCACCGTACGTGGAAGGAGCTTTATCAACCTGCGCTCCGACTACGGCAGTACATGGCAGGGAGAATTTATCATTCGCAACTGTATTTTCGTGCCTGCCGGCGGAAGACCAACCAGCGCAAGCCTAATCAATGGACGTTATTCGGGGCTACACGATTTTGGTTACACCTGTTATATGCCGGAACGGATCATCATCGAAAATCTTCATATCGACGACTCCAATCATCCGGAGGACTACCAGGGACCAGCTATTTTTGCAAATATTAATCCGGATATGACTGATGATTCCTTCGAGGAAAAGTATCCTTATGTTATAACAAAGGAAGTCATTCTCAGGAACGTGACCACCGCCAGTGGCAAGGACTTGAGACTCAGCGACAACCCGTTCATGTTTAAGGACGTGAAGGTAATCACCGATTAATGTGCACCGGGGAGACCCAGGTTGCAACTTCCCACGAGTCCTCGGGGTAAGGGAGCCAGACAGGACAAGAGGTCATTTTCATTTCACTTTAATGTTTAATATTAATTAGTTGTTAGGGATGTAAAAATTCCTGGTTCGATGGCTATCTGTTGATTTTAAGCCCGAAAATATAGTAGGATATTGTAAAAGATAATAGCTTTGGTCTGCCAGCGATACAAAAAGAGTAAATTAAAAATATACAGGATATGCTTATATTATTGGAAATCAGATGTTGGGAAAAACAGCTGGTTCGTATTCGAAAACCTGTCATAACCAACTTCATGGTTCATTGCATGATTCTGGCCGTATTCATATCGTCCTGTGAATCCGACCCGTACGGATCGAATTGGGTCGGTGAGGATACCTTTTCCATAAGTCAATACCTTGATAAAAACCGGGATGAATATTCAAAATTCTACAAGCTAATGGACGAAGGGAAAATGTTGAACACTCTTTATGCTTACAATCCTTACGGTAATGATTATACTCTTTTTTTACCTACCGATAAAGCTATTGATCATTTCATACAGCAAAATCAGGTTTATGGGAATTTCGAAGATTTAGTAAAGGACACTGGCTTTATTAAAAAACTCACGCGGTACCATACTTTAAACGAAAAAATACATACCGATGAATTTCCTGACGGAGCCCTGAAGGACAAAACACTTACCGGAGACAGGCTGGTCACTGGTTTTTATACTGACGGTAATAATCCGCTTATTAAGGTAAACAATTCAGCTCCAATTATCAAATCAAACCAGAAAATGACCAATGGTTATATCCATGTTATTTCCGAGGTGCTGCAAAAAACAGAGCTATCGGGTTATGACTGGCTTCAGCAACAGGATAATTATTCAATACTGGCACAGGCTGTCCGGCTTTCCGGGATCATTAACAGATTGTGGTGGAAAGAATATACCATACTTGCCGAACATGACAGTATTTATCTTCGCAATGGTATCCATAATGTTGAAGACCTGATCAACCGTGTTGCAACTCCTGGGATGCCTCTTTCGGACAGGAATAATTCTTTTCATTTGTTTACTGCTTATCATTTTGTGGGTGGAGAGTATTATTTGAATGATTTTAATTGGGGAAATAATAAATATACTACCCTGGCTGGCAAGCCATTGGTAGTAGATGTAGGGATTGAGTTAAAAATCAATCCAGACATTGATATTTATGGATATACAGTTTCCAATATCGGAGACTCCACTTTGATAGACTTCATTCGTCCGGTTTGGGAGAATTGTAATGCTATAACAAGCACTGGCGCAATTCATTCGATCTCAGATGTGCTGTTTTACGAACCTTTTCCTAAGAGGTGATTGATGTATTTACAATAAAAATTTATGAAGGTTCCTTATTATCGTACTTCATTTCGTGAAATTGAACCAGTAACC
>CAYVSF010000537.1:0-2260 GCA_964453775.1 uncultured Bacteroidales bacterium | reverse complement strand
ATCCCCTGCATGCACTATAAAAGGTTTCTCCGGATTGTTTTCAATTTCAAAAAAAGCTTCTCCAGCCAGGTTCACCATTCTACTATCTCCTTTGAATTCTTCCGGAAAACGAATTGAACTTTCTGCATTTAACCATACCCTTGAGCCATCGGGCAAACGAATAGCAGAGCGCTGTCCTCGGGAATTTGATTTTTCTATCATAGCCACGTCACTCGAAAAAATATCAGAAGTGCCGGTAAAATAGAATAATGCAGCAAGAACTGAAACTGCAATCATTATGGAAGCAGCATAGCGCATCCATGGACGGAAGAATGTTCTTACCGAACCTGCAGATTTGCTATTCTCACTATATCTTCGAATGTTCTTGCGAATTCGTTCCAAATCAGGATTTTTAGCTATATCCTCCTCCATGATATCTGTTGCATCCTCCCATGCATTCTTAAGCATATTATGGGATTCCCTCGACTCAAAAATCTCTCTTTTCTCGGGGTCACTTGCAATACCATGATAAAATCTGGCGAATACTTTTCTGTCTATCTTTTTTCTCATTATCTTATTTTTGAAGTACTTCACCTATTTATACACATCAGGATTAGCTTACCCTTAAAATAATTTTATTATTTTTTCAAAGTTTATTATATATACCTGATTTTCTGGACTATAAAACAAAGATGTTTGGCTTAAAAAATCCGAAACAGCCAGAGCAAACTCAAGTTTCTCTCAATAGTATTAAGCCGCACAATTAAATAAACCTATGAAGTATATAGATTAATAAGAATGTCAAATAGAAGTAAAAGCTAAAATTTTACAAGAAGATACTTAGCATTCGATTTCCAGCCCATCGTAGCCCAAAAATACACCATGGGGCAATTCATTTTCAATCTCTTTGTGCAATCCCATTTGATGGCTAATATGCGTGATATAGGTTCTTTTGGGACTTAATTCTTTGGCAATTTCAAGAACCTCCTGCAGGTTGAAGTGAGAAATATGTTTTCTTTTTCGCAGGGCATTGATGACCAAAAACTTTGTTCCGGCCATTTTCAATTTATCTTCCTCCTTAATATAATTTGCATCAGTTATATAGGTAAAATCACCAAACCGAAAGCCGTAAACAGGAAGTCTGTAATGATAAGCTCTAATGGGATCAATATCTAAATCTTTAATTCTAAAACGGTTCCCATCAATATCATGCATTTTAAGTTGGGGCGCTCCGGGATACTTCTTCTCTTCGAAAGAATAGGAGAATGTTGTTTTAAGGGCATTCTGTACACGCTCTTCAGCATAAATTTGTACGGGTTTCTTTTGAATGAAGTTAAAAGCTCTTACATCATCAAGGCCTGCAATGTGATCGCGGTGCTCGTGAGTATATAAGATCCCATCTATATCAGCCACATGATGGCTTAACATTTGCTGCCTGAAATCCGGCCCGGTATCAATTACCAGGCGTGTATCATTTTCTTCTATCAATGCTGAAGTACGTAAACGTTTGTCATGTGGGTCAACGGATTGACATACTTTGCAGTTACATCCTATAACCGGTACGCCTTGTGAAGTGCCTGTGCCTAAAAGTGTAATTTTCAAAATTTCCTCTATTTACTAAGTTCCTGTCGTATGGATAAGAACAACAAATATAATAAAACTATCACAGCTAAAACAGCTGAAGGAATAGCAGCCCTTTGTCCAAAGAGTGCCATTGCCGTAACAACAGAAAAACCAGAGCTCTTTATGGTTAAAAGCAGCACCTGTGTTCTTACTCTTTCCCTGGAAATGCCGAAACGTGGCATCAGCCATTCATAAATACTGCCAATTAAGAAAGTTCCTGATAATAGAATAATTGCCGTAAGAAGCAAAATTTGCGGATTAGAAAAAAACACCTGCCTATTCATTCCAACCGCAGTAAAAATAATAAGTGCAAATCCCCAGTCAACTACTTTCCCACGAATAATACTAACATACTTAAATAAAGGCTCAATTAACAATAGACGTGAAAATAAGATGGGAATAATTATTAGCTTTACCATTAGGATAAAAAGCCCGAGGCTGTCTATGGATTTGCCACCCGGGAAGTAGCTTACAATAGCTGGTGCCAGAAAAATACTTGCAAGGAAAGCTCCGAAAACTCCGAGTATGGAGTATTCCAGGTCTCCTTTTAGTATTCCGGAAAACGGAATTACGGCTACACCCGGAGGGGCTGCCACAATAACAACAAAGCCCATGAATAATTCTTGATCAGGCATCAACAACCAGGCCAGTAAAAGAA
>CAYVSF010000536.1:0-2265 GCA_964453775.1 uncultured Bacteroidales bacterium | reverse complement strand
CTCATAGTTTATGTTCTATGTCGCACGAATTTTTAGACCCGAAGAAAGATGCACAGGCATCTGAAAATCAACAACCCAACCAACAAAAAGTGGATGTGGCCGCGCAGATGAAGTGGCTCGACTTCCTTGCACACCCGGAACGCAATACCAATCCGGATGACATTCTCGACAACAACACCCTGGCACAACGTTTTGCCAAAGACGAAGAGGAAGAACGCTCCCAAAGCGCACAGGCCAAGGTGGAACCTTCGCAGCAACGCAAAGCTATGGAAGAAGAGGAGCTGCAGCAAAAGCCCAACCCGACCGGCGGTTCATCCGGCAGTACACAGATGCCGAAGGATGTAAAACAAAAGATGGAAGGCTCCTTTGGCACCGACTTTAGCGGTGTGAACATCCACAAAGACTCCGGACAGGCCAACGATATAGGCGCGCTGGCCTACACCCAGGGCAACGACATTCACTTTGCGCCGGGGGAGTACAATCCCGGCAGCCAAAAAGGCCATGAGCTGCTGGGCCACGAGCTCACCCACGTGGTGCAACAACGTGAAGGCCGGGTAAAACCCGATTCGGAACAACCCGTTTCCGCTAAAGCTAGGGCGGATAAAATCAACAGCGACCCAACCCTGGAGAAAGAGGTCGACGACATGGGCACCAAAGCCGCCCAGGGAAAAATGGGGGATGTGGCTACATTAAATTCTGCTTTTTCTAAAAATAGCCAGCAAATTCAATTGAAAACTCCAAAAGAAAAAATTCAGGAATTTCAAAGTAAAACTTATTCTCAATCAAATTTTACTCCATCTACTGGAATAGGCCTTTTTGATGTATCATTAAATCCATTAAACGGGAGATTGGAAATTAAAGTAAATGTTAATTTCAATTTTGTCAATGGTATTGCAGGAGATTTTGTAGGGCATAAAGGAGAATCTAAAAAATGGAGTAAAGAGGAAATTCTGAAATGGAAGCAAGGCTTTATCACTCTTATAGAGGGCAGATGGGGAGGTAAGTATCATTTTATTAATCCTTCTCTTCCAGGAATTTCAGTGTATGCTGATGTTGTGATTGGTGAAGTTGCTAAAGATTGGCATTATCAATTAAATATAACAAAAATCCCTAAAGGAGAATGGAAAAGTAGCAGTATATCACATTACATAGACAGTTCTAAAAATGCCCTAAAACAAAAAAATAAGCACTATGGAACTTTGGATTCTGAAGATTTAAGCTGGTCAGATAAAGGAGCAAAAGAGAAGCAAAAGGGAGCTGTTCATGAATTCGGACATATGATTGGGCTTGGAGATGAATATTCAGATGGACAGCCTGGTATTACACACGCATCAATAGTGAAAACAGCTTTAGGAACTGTGCTTTCAGAAGGAACTTCAAATGATATTATGTCTGCGGGAAACTCTATAGAAAAACAGCATTACATCACATTTTTGGAAGCTCTTCAGAAAATAACAGCTGATTCAACCTGGAAATATAAACCCTAAGTATAATGAAACAAATAGTCTTTGTATTTGTATTTTTAGCTAGTACATCATGTATCCATAGTAATAATAAAGGTGAAATTCTTAATGCAGCAAAAATGAAAACAGAAAAAGCAAAAAATAAATTTACAATACCTGAAGAAATTCGTGAAAATATTGATAGTAGTATTGTTTTTGCCATTGCTGAAATTGGTACATGGGAAGGGGATTATATTGGCAATTCTCTTTTGGTATTAACTAAAGATAAAAAAGTAAAACGTATAAAAAATAATAAATTGCCCGAAAAAGGCTACTTGTTTTGTTCTGGATTATCCGATTTTTATACTACTGGAAATCTGGAATATGCTAATTTTATAAATTACTTAAATAATATAGCAGATATAGGCCTTAAAGAAGAATATACAACTCCTGAAAATTTAAGTGTTTCAGGTGGGGCAATACATTATGTTTATATATGCGTGAATGAATCAAAATACTGGATTAGGTTTGAGCCAGAATCATCTAGTATACTATTGGAAATAAAAGAAGAGTTCTCAAAACTTTTTAAAAACTAATCTTTTTTTACTACAAACAACATGGTGGAAGTGCTTGTAAGCACATTTTGAAAAAAACAAATGGCAAAGGATTTTGGCTTTATCTTACTTCTATTGTTTTATCAATAGGTGGGTTAGCATTTTTACTCATTTTTAACTTTATAGTACATGGCTAGAATACCAAAAAAAAGAACTGGCTGGCGCCGATTTGCATTCGGGCCTCCTCTGAAATTCATTATTGTGGAAAT
>CAYVSF010000535.1:0-2267 GCA_964453775.1 uncultured Bacteroidales bacterium | reverse complement strand
TTTGTCCGGAGAATGCTATCGACCTGATTGGCTATACCGATAAGGAAATGGAAAGTATGATTGAAGCTTTAATCGATTAATCTAGCGACTATCATGGGAAAAACAATAGATATTATAAAAGAAAAGCGGAAGGCTTCCGGCCACGTTAAGCAATTGATCAAGGATAATAATGCCATGAAAAAACAGATTGTTAAAGTGCTGGAATCAGGTGAAAAAACAATCCCCGAGATTGTTTCCGAAACCGGACTTACTTCCGATGTTGTAACCTATCATCTGATGACCTTGCAAAAGTTTGGGAAAGTGGAAGCAGGAGAGGTGGATGATATGGACGAATACTATTATTATAAATTGAAAAAGTAATTAAAATGGCAAGAATCAATCCTGAATTTGCAAAAGAGATAAACAAATATGGATCGTATGACTTCAATGCCTGCTATAATTGCGGGAATTGTACAGCGGTTTGTAGTTTATCCGACGAAACAAATTCATTCCCCAGAAAGATGCTTAGAGCCAGTGTTTTAGGCTTGGAGGATAAAATTCAGGGCTCTCTGGACCCCTGGTTATGCTATTATTGCGGAGATTGCAGTACAACCTGCCCGCGAGAAGCAAATCCGGGTGAGTTAATGATGAGCCTTAGAAGGTGGTTAACTGCCAAATACGACTGGACTGGTTTGTCGGGCTTGCTGTATAAATATCTGCCTTTTGCAATATTGGCCTTTATTTTAACTGCTGTAGCGGTGTTTTTCTATAGTGCTTACAGCAATCATAATGTGGAATCAGTGATGCATTTTGGTCATCAGTTTGAGATGATTGCCATTGCAGCTGTTTTTGCATTTGTCTTATTGCCCAATATCATGCGAATGTGGTATTATGTTATTGTCAAGCCTAAAGCTAAGATTCCTTTTAAGCGCTATCTAACTACTACAAAAGATCTATTTGTGCATATGTTTACGCAAAAGAGAACGCTTGGATGTGATGATAGTCAGGCCAGATGGTTTGCCCACCTTATTTTGGTGCTGGGATACCTGGCCCTGCTTTTTACCACAGTCGTACTCGACTGGTTTGGGACCACCAATAAATTTATCATTTATCTTGGTTATGCCGAGAGTATTGCCGTTTTTGCGGTTACCTTCATTTTTATGATGGGACGGGTTCGCAAGAACAAAGAGGTGAATAAATATTCACAACCCTCAGACTGGTTTTTTGTAATCTGGCTGTTCTTAATGGGCTTAACTGCTTTTATCGTTCGATTGTTGATTGATATCAATCTGATTGAATCTAACTTTTGGGTATACCTCGTGCATTTGATCATACTGGTACAATGGGCGCTCATTATTGTTCCTTTTGGAAAATGGACCCATTTCCTTTATCGTTCTTTTGCCATGTATTTCCAAAAGCTGAAGGAACCGAATGTAAGTTATTGATATTTTTACTGGTGTTTTGATGATGAGATAGCTGTCGGGAGTGAAATCCGGGCAGCTATTTTTTTTGGAATTTGAATGGTAGAGGGTGTCGCCGGCTATTCAAAACAAAATACAGAGGCTTCCAAAAAGTCTTATTTACGTCATCCTGAACTTGTTTCAGGATCTCCAACTGGCTGGAGAACAAGACTTTTTGGATACCTTCTTTGATTAAAATATTAAAACATGGTGGGTTCTTCCGTTTTGATAGTATCTTCCTCCCAAACCGGCAGATAGTGCTGTGGTGCATCTTCAAGTACTCTTTTGTACCAATCTTGCGAGTAGCCTATTGTTTCTGGTCGGCCCCGTTCGTTTTTTACGTAACCGTCGTTGTATTTGCATATTAAGGATTCACCCAGCTTTTTCCAACGCTTGTATGCTTCATTTCCCCGGCTGACAGAATACCGGGTAAGGATATCCACCATTTTATCTTCATCGGTGCCATAGTGTTTCATGGCTTCCTGATCAATGGAATCCACTTCGGCCAAAAATTGTTCTTCCAGGTTACGTTGAACATTCTTAATATCTTTTATCATCATGTTGTACCGAAGGTTTGCAAAATTGGCCACGAAATTAAACACCCACCATGCCGATTCCCATGAAAACTCCTGTAGAGATCCGGTAGCAAAGGCTTCGGGTATGGCTTTTATACCTGCATACAAGGGGACATAGCATGTGGTGTAGGTGTCATCTACTCCATACCATAAAATACCTCCAACTGAATTTGGAAGGTTTGATCTGGATTGCGCAATGAAGGAGAAGCCGGTTTTTGTGGTTGAAATAGGTCTTTCCCAGGTGGCCTGCTTT
>CAYVSF010000534.1:0-2279 GCA_964453775.1 uncultured Bacteroidales bacterium | reverse complement strand
CCAGGTTTTTGAATTTTCTCTCGCTTGCTCTCAGCTCTAATTCGGCGTTTTTTTCTTTGTCTATGATTCTGGAAATACCGGTAAATTTGAGCACATTGCCTTCTTTATCGCGTTCAATGGCTTTTCCTGCTCCTGAAACCCAGATATAATTACCCTTTTTTGTTTTTACCCGGTATTCGGCCTGGTACATTTCATTTTTACCATCGAAATGATCCTTTAAAGCTTTTTCTACAACTTTAATATCTTTCGGATGAAGAATACCGAATAAATCATTTAATTTGGAAGGATCATCTTCTTCTTTATAGCCCAGAGCACGGAACAATTTTTTATCAATGTCAATTTCATCCGTTTTGAAATTATTTTCAAAATAAAAGAGTTGTGCCGATTGCATAGCAATTTCTAAACGCTCTTTGTTCTCTTTTAAAGCCAGTTCTTTTTTTCTTTTATCAGTTTCATCCCGGTAAATAAAACTGATATACTGCCCGGAAAGCTTAAGTATATAGGTGTTCTTCCATTCATAAATCGTCTTGTCATCCCGTACAACAAAAGGAAATTCAATAGGAATGCCGGTTCGATATACTTTTTGCATGGCATCAAAAAGACCTTTCTCCTTAATTAAAGGAAACGTAGAGTTGATTTCCCTGTCGATAATATCAGCAGCAGGTTTTTTCTCTGTTTCCAGGGCTTTCTGATTGGCAAAGCGCAGGATGTAATCTTTATCTTCGACAACCTCGATTAAGAAAATCGGGTTTAAGGACATTTCGCAGATGGTTTGGAATACAGACACATCCGTTGATTCCGGGCTGTGCGCCTGAAGAAGGGCATCGTATTTTTGTTTCCAGTAATGCGCTTCTTGCTTGTAGTCAATTGCCTTAGCTGTTTTATTCTTCTTATTGCTGAACCTGCCGGCCATGTTTTTTAACGAATCTTTCATCCCCTGATAGTTATCCCTGAACACTAAAAATTAAACTGTATTCTCTTTAACGATAAATATATAAAAAAGCTGCCCATATTTTACGGGCAGCTTTAATTTATTGATTAATAACTGACTTTATCAGACTAATTTACTTTTTGCACATTTTTATTCTTTGCTCCTAACAGATTATTTACTCTCTTTTGTAAGATAATGGATATCCTATACATCACAGGAACAATTATCAGGGTAAGGAAGGTAGCAAATGTCAAACCAAAGATAACAGTCCAGGAGATAGGGCCCCAAAAAATGACCATGTCTCCTCCGAAATAGAGATCCGGATCAAATTGGCTGAGCATTTGACCAAAGTCGATGTTCATACCAATCGCCAGCGGAAGGAGTCCCAGAATCGTTGTGATGGCGGTGAGCAGCACCGGACGCAAACGAGTTTTGCCTGCCTGCACGACACACTCGGTGGCCGCATCAACAGGTAGGAAGGCATTTTCTTCCAGCCCCAACTCTTCTCTCTTTCTACGTTTCAACAGTTCGATGTAGTCCACTAAAACAATGGCATTGTTTACCACAATTCCCGCCAGCGAAACAATTCCAATACCTGTCATAACTACCACGAAATCCATGCTAAATGTGGCCAAACCACCAAATACACCAATGGTACTAAAAATTACGCTGGCTATTATGATAAGTGGTTTGATTAGGGAATTGAATTGTGTTACCAGGATAATGAGTATCAGGGAAACAGCAATCAAGAGTGCACGCACCAGAAATTCCATTGATTCTTGCTGTTCCTGTTGCTCTCCTGTGAATTCATATTGATAGCCTTCAGGCATTTCATGCAGGGATAACAATTCCTTTAATTGGCTGTTGATTTCTGTGGAGTTGTAGCCTTCAATTACGTTGGAATATATTGTAATTACCCGGTCCATGTCCTTCCTGTTCACTGTTCCGTAGGTGGTACTGTAGCTTAAATCGGCTACGGCTGAAATAGGAACCTGGATAAGGCGACCATCTTTTCTGAAGGAGATTTTCTGATTCATCAGACTGGGTATGTTATAGCGGTATTTTTCTTTCAATCGGAGCTGAATAGGATACTCTTCTTCCCCAACCTTAAAATCAGAAATTTCTTTTCCGAACAGCGAAGTTCTTATGTTGCTTGCAATTTGCATGGTTGAAATTCCAAACCGCCGCGCCTTTTCCCGGTCGATGTGTACAATCACTTCTGGTTTTCCCAATTCTAAATCTACCTTTAATCCCTCGATACCCGGTATTTCAGCTCGCTCAATAATTCGCTGAAGGGTATCGGTGGTTGCAATCAGTTCATCGTAATCAGGACCGCTAATTTCGATGT
>CAYVSF010000533.1:0-2288 GCA_964453775.1 uncultured Bacteroidales bacterium | reverse complement strand
AGGAAGAAAGGAATTGAAATCATTCAACAACTGACAGGTTCTTTTTGGACGGATTATAACCTGCATGACCCGGGTGTAACCATTCTGGAGCAGTTATGCTATGCACTATCAGAATTGTCTTTTCGTACAGATTATGATATCGAGCAGTTGCTGTTTCGGGAAGGGGAAAAGGATTTGCCTTTTTTCAGACCAGAAGAAATCCTCACCAGCAATCCACTTTCCACGGACGATCTGCGCAAGCTCTTTCTGGATACGATTGCTGAAATCAAAAACATCTGGTTTGAACCTGTAAGCGAATATGATTCAGGATTTAATGGTTTGTACAGGGTGTTGGTTGATTTGGCACTGATATCTCCTGGCGAGGAAGAAATTGCATCTATCAAAGAAAAGATTTATCGCCTCTTTAGCTCTAGCAGGAATTTATGCGAGGATATCTTTGAAATTAAGATCCTGGAACAGATGCCGGTGAAGATATGTGGCGACATAGAAACGGATGGCTTGAATGAGCTGAGCCGCATCATGGCCAATATCTATTTTAAGGTGGAACAAACAGTTAATCCCGAAGTGAAGTTTTATTCCCTGGGAGAATTGAAAGAAAAAGGAAAGGATTATGATGAAATTTTTGATGGACCGGTATTAAAACATGGCTTTGTTTTAAGTGAAGAATTGATATCCCAACCAGGCACAATTGTTGTGTCCGACCTGGTTAAGATGATTATGCAGGTGGAAGGCGTAGTAAGTGTGAAAAATCTTCACCTGGAGGTAGAGGGTGAAAAATACTACAACCAGTTGGCTATTCCCGGAGGGTTCATGCCTCGATTTATTCATGATAATATGATTGGCCGGGATGGGGAATATACTATCCATTTTTACAAAGGGAATTTGAAGTATAACGGATTTGATGCTGCTGACTTCAGGAAGCACTTAAATGAACTGGTTTCGGAAAATAAAAAAGCCTTCCGGATTAATGAAAGCAGCTTTGAACTCCCCGAGGTTCAACAAGGAATCGATTTTGAAAAATACTATTCCATACAAAATCATTTTCCTGCAATATACGGACTTGGAGAAGAGGGATTGATGAACAGGCCTGATGCCAAAAGAAAGGCACAGGCAAATCAGTTAAAGGGCTACCTGATGATTTTTGAGCAATTAATGGCCAATTATTTCTCGCAACTTGCCCATTTTAAAGATTTGCTTTCTATCCATAAGCGTTTGAACAACACCTATTTTTGCCAAAGTCTCGATCAAGTGCCCCATGCAGATCGTTTCTATGCAGATAAAAACAGCCTTTTGCAAGATGCGTATTTCGATTTTGGGCGTATTCCGCAAAACTACAGGGCCGGTTTGCAAAAACTAAATGATCATTTTGATGATTTTGTGGATAGAAAGAATAGAATGCTTGATTTCTTATTGGCTATGCACGGTGAATCTTATACCCGCTATTCGCTAAGTCAGTTTAATTACTACTACAGTGCGGGGGAATTTAAAAAACTGCAGATCAAAAGCAAGTCTGCCCTTTTACAACAGCTTGCTAATATCAATTATAACAGGGCAGCAGGAATTAATTATTACGATAGGGATAAATCGGAAATTACAGGTATCGAAAAGAAATTGCATATCATCCTTGGTCTGGGGTTGGATGAAAATGAGGAAGGTAAAATAAGCATAGGTAAAAAGAAATCGCTTTTCGAAATTGTGAACCGGTACCAGTTAAAGCTTATTCCCGAGGGATCAAAATCTGCCGCGTTTAAGAAATGGGAAGAGGCTTCAACTATTGAAAATATAGGACATACGCAAGATTCAATTGAGGATAGTTTCGATTATATTGATGATGAGGACTTAAAGGGTCTTGAGGGATTATCGGAAGAGGAGCGTAATAATTTGCTCGGGAGGCTTATCCCCTTTGCCACGAAAGCTTTACCTGCCGGCATTTTAGTTTCCGGGGTGAATTTGATGAACTACATGGCTGGGAAGATAAAGGGAGAAAGGAAGGGTTTTGCACTGATTTATCGCTCGTCGGATGGAGAACCCTGGCAACTGGTTGGGGAATTTGAAACCGAAAAGCAATTGCAGCTTGGGGTGCAATTACTCATTGATGTATTGATTGAATTGAATAAGGAATCGGAGGGATTTCACCTGGTGGAGCATGTTTTGATGCGCCCGGGCCCCAATGAAAGTAAATACGGTATTTATATGAATGATGAGCAAGGTCATCACCTCTTGAAGAGCGAAAAACAGTATTCCCTGGAAGAGCGGGATCATATTCTCGAGAAGGTTCGTGGTGCAAT
>CAYVSF010000532.1:0-2300 GCA_964453775.1 uncultured Bacteroidales bacterium | reverse complement strand
TGCTTGAAGTTGCTACTTGCGATGCGCCAAGGTTACGGTCCATCCATATTTTGCCAGTGGTGGGGTTATATACATCTGTTGGACCTACTGTTGCAACCCCAACTACGGTTGTCCATGAAGGTACACCTCCTTCAAAAATTAACATTTGCCCTTCGTTTCCTGCCGGTACTGTAATCCATTCAGAGCCGTTCCAGTACTGCATTTCGCCGGTTTGGGTGCCCGTGGGTACATCAGGTATATCAGCACGTATTTGAGAAGCAGTATCCTGGATTGCCTGTTCATTTGTTGCAATACCGCTAATATCCTGGTCGCCTGTATTGGTGCCGGAAAGGTTGCCCAAATTGGTAATGTCGGTTGCTGTAATATTCGCTGCCTCGCTGCTTGTAAATGTTGGGTCGGTTTCGGTTATTTCACCTGTAACTGCTTCAGCCGTTTTTGCATGTAAGGCATAAGGCACACTCAACAGCTGACTTGTACCTGTAATTGTGTAATTTGTGCCGCCTTCCGGGTCGGTTTCGGTTTTGATGAAATACGGTCCGTTTGCCCAGTCAATGGTGGTAAAATCACCACTTACAACTGTTCCTGCGCCAATTTCCAAACTTAGTAAACCGTTTGCATTGGTGGTTGGATCTTGCGTTTCTACGAAAACTGCTGTTCCGCTTGCCGAGCCTTGCAGGATGCTTATTTGCATACCTACCTGGGTGTCAGTCAATAAATTATCACTTGCATCGCGGATTACTGCCTGGTAGCTCATTTTTTCGGGTGATTGAGCAAACATACCCAGGGTTAGTAATACGGCTGCTAAAAATGTAAATACTTTTTTCATAAATATTCTTTCAATTTAAGTACGTTTTGTTTGTTCCCGATACGCTACGAGGTTCTTCATCGTAAAAATTTAAATTTATTTACCCGTTAAAATCTGGTATTGCCAGTATTGCTTCGCAAAATTTTACGGGTATTCCATAGTGTCTAATCCTTAAGACAACGCACAGAGAAGCCGTACGCCCTGTCGTTGCTGCTCATGAAGGCATTGCTGCTGTAGAAGTACAGGTTACTGGTGGCCGTACCACTAACCGTACTTGACCAATAGCGGCCGTAGGAACCCACATAGAAGAGCGAACCATTGCCGTCCCTGCGGTAGCCTGCCACGGGCAATTTCAATGGCGAGGCGAATGCTCCGGCTGCATTGATACTGCTCCAGCTTGTGCGTTCTTCCTCCCATTCTGCTTCGGTAGGTAAGCGGTAACCACTTGGGCAAGGGTTGTTCGTACCACTTACACCCTGCCACAAATTGTCGTTTTGTGGGTTACGCCAATCGTATGGGCTACTGTTGCTTGTAATAAAATCGCCATGGCCGGGGGTATCACTTGTTGCCAATGCAGCTGTTGTACCTGATGTTCTGCTTTCGTGTCCATCGGCTGCACGTCCCCATTGGTAAAGGTCTCCATAAGCTGCGGCATCGGTACTGCTGGTTGCTACTTGTGAAGCACCGAGGTTGCGGTCCATCCAAACTTCGCCGGTGGTGGGGTTATATACATCTGTAGGTCCTACTGTTGTAACCCCAACTACGGTTACCCATGTTGGAACAACTCCTACAAAACTTAACATTTGACCCTCACCACCAACCGCAACAGTAATCCACTCTGTACCATCCCAGTATTGCATTTCGCCTGTTTGGGTGCCGGTGGGTACGCTGGGGTCAGTTTCGGTGTAATCTGTTATGTAACCGGCACCATTTGCTAGTTGGTTATTATTTGTGGGTATATCGTCACGTATTTGCGCTGCAGAATCCTGAATGGCCTGCGTGTTGGTTGCTATACCGCTTACATCGGGTATCTCGCTGCGCACTTGAGCTGTAGAATCGCCCAATGCAGTTTTGGTTGCCAAGGGGTTAAGGTCCTGATCGCCGGTATTTACGCCTGATAGATTATCCAAATTGGTGATGTCAGTTGCATCAATATTAGCTGCCTGACTGCTCGTAAATGTCGGGTCGGTTTCGCTTGTTAGAAATCCGCTCACATCGGGAATGTTCGCCCTGATTTGTGCGGCTGTATCCTGTATGGCCTGTTCATTGCTTGCTATACCACTAATGTCCTGGTCGCCCGTGTTTGTACCGGACAAGTTACCCAAATTGATAATATCGGTTGCGGTAATATTGGCTGCCTCGCTACCTGAATAAACAGGGTCAGTTTCGGTAATGCTTCCACTCACAGTTTCAGCGCTTTTTGCATGCATCGCATAAGGTACGCTCAACAACTGGCTTGTACCTGTAATGCTGTAACTTGTGCCACCGGACGGGT
>CAYVSF010000531.1:0-2302 GCA_964453775.1 uncultured Bacteroidales bacterium | reverse complement strand
TAATAATTCCCGCTGGGCAGTTACCAGTTCGGGGGAGTAAACGGTGGCCAATTTTTGCCCTTTCCGTACTTTCTCGCCGGTAAAGTTCACGAATAGCTTCTCGATCCGGCCACCAAAGCGGGTGGTAAGTTCGGCAATGTTGCGCTCATCAGCTTCCACCATGCCCTGCAGGTAGATGTCTTTTTCAGGACTTCCACGCTCTACCACTGTAGTCTGAATGTCGGCCAGTTTTGCTGCCGATTCGGAGAGCATAACTTCATCTTCATGGATATCTTCTCCTGAATCTTCCATGCTGGAAAGGGGAATCAAATCCATCCCACAAATGGGGCAATCACCCGGTTTTTCCTGTTTTATTTGTGGGTGCATGGAGCAGGTCCATGTAGTGGGTTCTTCCGATTCATGATTATGTCCTTCATGGGCACCGGCTGTTTCTCGGGATTCTGCAGCTTTATCCGCAGGATGGAAGAACAACCATCCCAGGAAGAGGCCCACAATCATGGTGCCGATGACCAGTTTATAATTGTTTTTGATGTTGTTGACTATTGTTTTCATGATACTTCTTTTTATTATCGACCCATTAAATAATGAATAAATGCAATGGCTACCTGTTTGTCGGCTTTAGCCTTCTCCAGAGCCAACTGGTAGTTAAGCAGCTTTCTTTCCATGCGCAGCAACTCCTCGAAATCGCTATTGCCGGTGGCGTATTCCGACTCAAGGATTTTCAAGCTTTGCCTGGCCAGCTTTTCTTGCTCCCGGTTCAGGCGAATGCGCCGGTCAGCTTCCGTGTAATCTTTCCATGAATTTTGAAAGAGGCTTTCCAGCCGGTTTTCTTTTTCGCTGGAACGGCTTTTATTGGCTGTTTCCAGGTAGACCACTTCCTGCACCATGGCTTTGTACTTATTCCTGTACAATGGAATGCTGATCCCCACACTCGGAAATACAAAAGCATCTTTCCCACTGAGGTTGTTACTGCCTTCTCCAATAAAAGTATAGTCCAATCCGATTTTAAAACCGGGCATTCCCTCTTTCTGCGCAGCATTTTTTTCCGCTGCAAGTGCTGCCTGCCTGAATTCCAGTTGCAACAACTGGTGGTTGCCTGCTTTAATAGAATCCAGCGCTGCCTGCCTGGAATAGGCCAAATCGCTTGTCCATAAATCCTCAGGTAGACGAATTTCCAGGCTATCATCTCTATTCAGCAGATTGTGAAAGCTTACTTCTATTGCTCTCTGCTTGTCCTTTAGGTGCGCCAGTTGGTTTTCCAGGTCATTGATCTCCATTTTTATACGGTATTCATCGGCCATGGACACCAACCCTCCCTCTACTTTTACAGTAGCCAGTTGCTGCAATGATTTTAAGAGCTCGATATTCTCCCCCAGAATTTCTATGGATTTCTGGTTGAGGTAGAAATTAAAGTATTCCGCCTTCACCTCCCGGAAGAGCCGGTATTTTTCCTCTTCAAAGGCTTCGTATTTCGCCTTAGCTTGTTGCACGGCGCTGTTTTCGCGTGCATTTAGGGTTCCGAACCAGGGAAAAAACTGGGACGCCGAAATCTTGAACTGTTGGGGTCCCAGGCGTGTTTCCACGGGCTGGATAAAATAAGCAAAGGCAATCTGCGGATCGGGCATCGCACTTGCCTGTGGTGCCTTTTCCAGGGAAGCCAGGTAGGCATTAAAGCTGGCCTGCAAACCGGGGTTGTTCTTTGCCGCAGTTTCCAGGTAGCTGTTAAGCGCTTCCTGTGCTGCTATCCACGAAGGCATAAGGGAAAAGAGGAATGCCAGTATGTATGTTTTATGCTTCATGTTGAAGTTGTTTTTTGTGTTTAAAGTCTATTCTGATTTTTCTTTCCTGCCACATGCTATAAAGCACCGGAACTACAAACATCGTGAGCACTTCAATGAGCATGCCTCCAAACAGGGGAATGGCCATGGGCACCATGATGTCGGAACCTTTTCCTGTAGAGGTAAGCACCGGTAACAAGGCAATCAGCGTGGTGGCAGTGGTCATCATTGCCGGGCGCACACGTTTTGATCCGGCTTCCAGTATCACTTGCCGCAATTCGTTGATGGTTTTTGGTTTATGTCTTTCCATCGATTGCTTGATATATGTGCTGATGAGCACGCCATCGTCGGTGGCAATGCCGAAAAGGGCAATGAAGCCTACCCAGACCGCCACACTCAAATTGATAGTTTTAATTTGGAAAAGTTCCCTTAGCGAAATGCCGCCCAGAGAGCCCTCCATAAACCAGGGCTGGCCGTAAAGCCAGAGCATTATAAATCCGCCGGAAAAAGCTACCAGGATCCCT
>CAYVSF010000530.1:0-2307 GCA_964453775.1 uncultured Bacteroidales bacterium | reverse complement strand
AGGCTATACAGCATTTCTTCCAGTATATGCCAACCAACCCCAATGCAGCCTTTATCATTATCCAACATCTTTCTCCCGATTATAGAAGTCTGATGGACGAGCTTCTATCGCGTTATACAAAAATGGAGATCAAGAGGGTCGAAGACGGGATGCAGGTAGAAAAGAACGTGGTTTACCTGATTCCTCCCAGTAAGAATATGACCATATTTAAAGGGAAACTCTACCTAACGGAGCAAAAATCCGAGAAAAGGTTAAATCTGCCGGTGGATATTTTCCTTCAATCCCTCGCCCAGGATGCGGGAAAGCAAGCCATAGGCATTATTTTATCAGGCACGGGAAGCGATGGCACCATGGGCGTTCGAACCATTAAGGAATATGGTGGGATGGTGATGGTGCAGGATGATCAATCGGCAAAATTTGACGGGATGCCAAAAAGTTCCATTTCCACGGGATTGGTGGACTTTATCCTTCCTCCCGATAAAATGCCCGAGGCCCTCATGAGCTATTTGCAGCACCCTTTTATTGATCGTTCAGAGGATAAGCCCAACACGAGTAAAAATGAAAATGTACTTGCTAAAATTTTACATTTTGTAAAGCAGTCGAAGAACATTGACTTCTCGCACTATAAAGAGAACACAATACTTCGGAGGATTGAGAAACGCATTTCCATTAATCAGTTGCATTCTTTCGAGGAGTACCTCAACTTTCTGTACGATGATCCCAAAGAGGTGAATACGCTTTTCAAGGAACTTCTGATTGGTGTTACCCGTTTCTTCAGAGATGCTGAAGCCTTTAAACTACTGCATGAAAAAATCATCCCAGAGCTGTTCGAAAGTTATAAAGAACATGACACCATAAGAATTTGGTCTGTGGCATGTTCCACAGGAGAAGAGGCCTATTCCCTGGCCATTCTTTTCCAGGAATACATGCAAAAACACCACATTCATAAAACTGTTAAAATTTTTGCCACAGATATCGATCAGCAATCCCTGGAGATTGCAGGCACCGGTATCTACCCTGAAAGTGTAATATCAGAAATTAGTCCCCAACGTTTAAGCAAATACTTCAATAGAAAAAAAGAGGGCTACCAGGTAAAAGAAGACATCCGAAGAATGGTGGTATTTGCCAAACACAATATCATGAAGGATCCGCCCTTCTCGAAAATACATCTGTTGGTATGCCGAAATGTTTTAATCTACCTCAACAGTGCCATACAAAAAAAGATACTTTCCATTTTTGCTTTTTCGTTGCACGACATGGGGTATTTGTTTTTGGGCAGCAGCGAAAGCATTGGTGAATTAAACGAGAGCTTCAAAACCCTGCATACAAAATGGAAGTTTTATCGCCTCAACAGCGATGCCCCCATTAAACTTTCGCATCAATACGATCTTCCTTCCCTGGAGTTGAGATCCCGGAAAAACAACATGTCGAACCTCAATTTCCGGCAGGCAGGCCAAAGTAAAGAGAGTCAGCTAGAGGAGTTATTCGACGGTTTTTTGGATAAGCTGGCAGGTCCGGCCGTTATCATAAACCATTAAAATGAAATCATCCATACTTTTGGGAATTTGAATTCCATTTTAACCATTCCAAAAGGGAAGATGCATTTCGATATTCTAAAGATGGTGAGCGATGAGTTGGCAGTTATTCTTAGCAGCATCTTGCGAAAAACGCGCAAAAGCAAGCAGGAAGTAAAGTTCGAAAACATTCAGCTGGAAAAAGATGCGGATGATATTCATATGCGCATCAGGTGCATCCCATTTGCAAATGATAATACAAATACGCTCTACTTTCTGCTTATGTTTGAAAAGTCGGTAAGTCAGAAAGGCGCATTGGAAAAGGATAGGGAGCAAAACCTGGATATTAACAAGCAATACCACGAACGAATTTTGGAGCTTGAAAACGAATTGCAACTTACCAAAGAAAACTTACAGGCGACAGTAGAAGAATTAGAAACCTCCAACGAAGAGCTGCAAAGTTCCAACGAGGAACTAATCGCTTCCAACGAAGAGTTACAAAGCACCAACGAGGAGCTGCAATCGGTGAATGAAGAGCTATACACGGTTAATGCCGAGCACCAGGTAAAAATCCAGGAGCTTACCGACTTGAACAACGATATGAATAACCTGCTTAGCAACACCAATATCGGCAGTTTATTCCTGGACAGCAATCTGCAAATCAGGAAGTTTACCAAACTCATCAGTGACATTACCAATATTATGGATATGGATATCGGCCGGCCTATCCATCACATTTCGCTGGATAATTTATACGATTCGTTTCTCGATGATATTGATAAGGTAATGGACG
>CAYVSF010000529.1:0-2312 GCA_964453775.1 uncultured Bacteroidales bacterium | reverse complement strand
AAACCTTTTATGCCGAAGCCCTGTTCATTAAATCGAATGAGCAGTACCCGAAAGACCAAATTGCAAAAATCGATGAGCAGTTAGCTTCTCAGGCCCAGGCAGAAGCCGACAGGCAGGCGAACGAAGCCGCCTATCAGGCAGCTATTGAGAAGGCCGATGGTTTGTTTGCCATGGAGGAGTATGCACAGGCAAAAACTTCCTACCAGCAAGCCTCGGGAATTAAACCGGAGGAAGTGTATCCCAAAAACCGGATAGCAGAAATCGATCGTTTGCTGGGGGAGATGGCTGCTAAAGATCAGCAATACAATACCCTGATAGTGGAGGCAGATGCCCATTTTGCCGGCGAGAACTACCGCAACTCAAAGGCAAAGTACCAGTCGGCGCTGCAGATAAAACCAAATGAAAGCTATCCCAAACAGCGCATCGATGAGATAAATGCGATTTTAAAAGACCTTGCTGCCGCCCGGGAGCAAGATGCACAATACCAGGCTTTGATACAGCAGGCCGATGCTGCTTTCAATCGTGAAGCCTGGAGCGAGGCCAAAACCTTTTATGCCGAAGCCCTGTTCATTAAATCGAATGAGCAGTACCCGAAAGATCAAATTGCAAAAATAGACGCGCAACTGGACAAAGAAAAGGCCTATACAGATCTGATTAATCAGGCTGATGGCCTCTTTAAAATGGATGAGTTGACCAGGGCCCGGGCACTTTATGTTCAGGCATCGGAAATGAAACCTTCTGAATCTTATCCAAAATCTCAAATTGCAGCTATCGATGCCCGGCTGGATGCCAATCGAAGAAATGAAATGGCGTATCAACAAGCTATTGCCGGGGCAGATGAGAAATTCAATGCTCAGGCTTATTCAGAGGCCAAAACCCTTTATCAGAAAGCTCTTGAGCTAAAAAGCGGTGAAGCATATCCGAAAAATCAGATTCAAAAAATTGAAGATCTTCTGGCTCAGCAGAGAGCAGAGCAGGAAAAACTTGCACAACAAAGACAGCAGTATGAAGAAGCCATTGCTACCGCTGATCGCCTGTTTAAGCTTGAAGAATACGATGATGCCATTTCTTTTTATCAGCAAGCATCAAGGATTCTCCCAGGGGAACAGTATCCTGGGAATCAGATAGCCCGGATTAAAGATATACTTGCACAACAGCAGGCAGAAGCCGGGCAGGCTTACCGGGATAAAATAAGTGAAGCGGACCAAAGGTTTAACGGAGAGCAGTATGAGGCAGCCCGCCGATTATATAACGAAGCAATTGATATGAAACCGGATGAACTTTATCCCAAAAATCAGCTAAAACGTATTGAAGATATCCTGGCACAAAGAGCTCGCGAGGAACAGCAACGACAAAAGATGGAAGAGGAATATGCCGGTTTAATAGACAGGGCCAACGGTTTATACGATAACAAAGATTATGTTAATGCACGGTCTGTTTACGAGCAGGCATTACAAATTAAACCTAATGAGCAGTTCCCAAAGCTTAGAATTGAATACATTGATGAATTATTGGATAGCTTTGAAGCTGCTAAGAATAAAAAAACCAAGCAAGCCCAAACAACAAAGAAGGTTGATGTGAATGTAAACGAAGGCAAGCTTCATGATTTAAAATTTAATACTTCCCGGGAAAGGAGTGCATACTTAAGCCGGCTGGCGAAAGCATATCCGGAAGGAGTTACGGTGGAGAATTATCGCCAAAATAATCAGCGAATAAAACGGGTGATTGTAAATTATGATGGTGTAGCAACAGAATACAGGGAAGTAAAGCACTCCTGGGGAGGGGTATACTATTTCCGCAATGATAAAAGCATTTCAAAGAATGTTTTCATGGTGGAAACCAAAGAAAGATAATGCTAATCCTGTGAAAAGTTCTATTTTTGTGATTGAATAATGGCAATCCAGGCTGTTTAATCACAACCCTATATGGAACGATCCTTAGTTTACATTTCGATAGTAACACTTGGTGTAATTTTGCTCAGTTGCAGTTCAAATCGGAAGAAACCTGATGATGAATCGCAAGCTCAAAACAATGCTTATGCTGCAGGTTTTGAGATACAGGACACAGGAAAATTCACAAGGTTGACGGTGAAGAATCCATGGCAGGGGGCTGAACATGTTAATTTTAACTATGTTCTTGTTCCTAAAGATGATGAATATTATCCACGTGGGGAAGAAAATGTGATTCATACGCCGGTGGAGCGTGTCGTTTGCCTTTCTACTACGCATATTGCCTTTATTGATGCCCTGGACAAAACGGAGACAAGTATAGGTATCTCGGGTTCACGCTATGTTTCCAATCCTAAATTACGG
>CAYVSF010000528.1:0-2321 GCA_964453775.1 uncultured Bacteroidales bacterium | reverse complement strand
AAACTGGAAATACAAAATCAGAAATATAATAATGAGTGAAACCGGAATGACAAGCGATAATCGTTTGGTAGCCCTGATCTGGTTTTCATAGTTTCCGGTGAACACATAACTTACGCCGCCGGGCAGCTTAAAATCGCCTTTTTCAATTAAATTATTAAGATGGTTTTGGGCATTTTCTACCACATCTACTTCGGCATAGCCATCTTCTTTGTCGAAAATCACATAAGAAACCAAAAAGGTGTTTTCCGATTTGATCATCTGCGGCCCTTTGGTATAGGTAATGTCTGCGACCTCGTTCAGTGGGATTTGCGCCCCGGAGGAGGTGGGCACCAGAATTTTCTTCAAATCATCGGGATTGTCCCTGAATTCGCGTGCATAGCGCAGGCGCACCGGAAAGCGCTCTCTTCCTTCAACAGTGGTTGTAAGCCGGATTCCCCCAACGGCTCCGGAAAGTACGGTTTGCAATTGTTTTACCGATATTCCGTAGCGTGCCGCTGCATCGCGGTGGATTTCAATTTCCAGGTAGGGCTTCCCAACTACCCGATCGGCAAAGACCGAGGTGGGAGAGACACCTTCCACGCTTTTTAGATGTTTCTCCAGTTGAAGGCCCACACTCTCTATGGTCTCCAGATCGGGTCCATAGACTTTTATTCCCATAGGCGCACGCATGCCTGTTTGCAGCATCACCAAACGGGTGGAGATGGGCTGTAATTTTGGGGCAGAGGTAAGGCCCGGGATTTTGGCCTGCTTCACAATTTCATTCCAAATATCATCGGCCGAGCGTATTTCATCCCGCCATTGCCGGAAATAATCCCCGTTTTTATCTTCAATGAGTTTTTCTTTGGGAATAAGACGGAAATCCTCTTTTTGTGGGTGGTAGGTACTACCGTCTGCGAGAATAAATGCCCCATCTTCATTGGTTTGGAAACGCATACGATGACCATCCTCGTCCAGGATGTATTCCGGCTTATAGTTGATCACATTTTCATACATCGAAACCGGAGCCGGATCCAAAGCGGAATTTACACGTCCCCATTTACCTACCACCATATCTACTTCCGGGATGGCATTTACCCGCTTGTCCAGGATGCGAATCACCTCCAGATTTTCCTGAATGCCCGCATGGGGCATGGTTGTGGGCATCAGCAAAAAGGAACCTTCATCCAGCGAGGGCATAAACTCTTTTCCCAATCCCGGTATGGAGGTCTCCAGTGTCTGATAAACTCCTGTATTTTGAATGAATTTGGGCATAAAACCGAATAGCTTCCCAAATCCCTGCCATACGGTTATTCCAAAAAGCACAACCAGGATTGGAATAGCCATGAAAGTCCACTTATGCTCCAGGAAATACTTAAGAATCCTTGGATAGAGGTAGACTACCGAAGAAAGGATACCAAGTATAAGGGCCACAATTCCCAGTACAAATATGAAATTTGCAAGCAGGGAGTTTTGTGCTCCCAGTGGCATCCAAACTCTGGAAAGAAAGAAGATGACAATGGCAGCAGTAATGCCAATGTTAATATAATTGCTGTAATTTCTTTTGTCTTTGGTCCACCAGGATGAAAAATAATTATTGATTCCAAAGGCGGTAATTGCCAGTGCCAGGTAATATCCACTCCAAATAGCCAACACAATACCAAAAACGGCAAGCGCTGCATTGATTAGCTGTTTGTACTTCTTCTTGTTGAATTTTAACGAAAACACCAGGTGTGCAAGCGCCGGTATGATGATCAGCCCTATTATCAGAGCCGAAACCATAGTAAATGTTTTAGTAAAAGCCAGTGGTTTAAAAAGTTTACCTTCCGCAGCTTCCATGGCAAAGACCGGAAGGAAACTTACAATGGTAGTAGTGATGGCCGTCATTACCGCCCCGGCCACTTCCACAGCTCCGTCATAGATAACACCCAGAAGTTGTTTGCCGCTGGCTCCGGCATTTTTCTTCATTTGAATATGCCGGATGATATTTTCGGTAAAGACGACGCCCACATCGATCATAACGCCAATGGAGATAGCAATTCCCGAAAGTGCAACAATATTGGCATCCACTCCAAACTGACGCATCGTAATAAAGGTCATTAGCACACCAATGGGCAGTAAACTGGAAATCAGAAATGAAGCCCTTAAATTTAATACCAGTACAATAATAACCAGGATGCTAATGAGCAGCTGCAGGGAAATAGCCTCCTCCAGTGTTCCCAGGGTTTCTTTAATTAAACCGGTACGGTCATAAAAAGGAACAATGGTTACCTGCGATTCAGTTCCGTCGCTTAAGGTTTTCGAAGGCAATCGGCCAACAAATTCTATATTATTCAAAAAACTGA
>CAYVSF010000527.1:0-2333 GCA_964453775.1 uncultured Bacteroidales bacterium | reverse complement strand
TTCCAAGGATTACCCCGATGATGATACAAATAAGCAGTATAAGTGAAACAGAACCTTCCACGGGCTTACCAATGATAAACGATAGCTCTACGGTATGCTTGTTTTCCAGGGCAAAAACAACCAGCAGCAATGCCGCTAATAAACCAACGATAAGAGAACGCATAAGCCTGATGTTTTGATTTTAGTAAAAATACATATTTATTTTAGTAAATAAAACATCCCGGCGGATGGGTTTGGCAATATAATCATCCATGCCGTTTTCTTTGGCTTTCTTCCTGTCATTTTCCATGGCATAAGCTGTTTGTGCTATAATGGGTAATGCAGGGTGTTTTTTCTTTATTTTGCGGGTGGCTTCATAACCGTCAATACCCGGAAGCTGGATGTCCATTAAAACAAGATCAAAGTTATTTTTTTCTAATATCTCCAGGCATTCCTCTCCAGAGGAGGCAATCATAACTTCTGCCATGGTAATACGAAGAAGTTTTTGAAGATAAATGGCGTTGTAGTAATTATCTTCTACAATTAATATTTTCTTTCCTTCCCAGTTATAGTATGTTTTCTTTTCTTCCTCGTGTTGTGTTTTAGAAAAGAGCGATTTCTTGATATCAATCGGAAGGCTTATTGTAAATGTGCTGCCCTTTCCATAGGTCGATTCTACACCAATGCTTCCATTCATTAATTCGATAATTCCTTTTGATATAGCCAGTCCCAGACCTGTGCCTTCCTGCGGACGGTGGCTTTTATAGTCGATTTGATGGAAACGTCTGAACAGGAAATGTAGTTGCTCTTCGGGAATGCCTATTCCTGTGTCTTTTATAAATATTTTAAGAAATGGGCGGGTTTCGTTTTTTTCCAGGGCATAACCCATGGTAACTCTTCCCTTTGCAGTAAACTTAAAGGCATTGCTAAGGAGATTATAGAGGACCTGCTTAAGCCGTGAGCGATCGGCATGAACTATTTGGTAATGCTCATCTTTTGGAAGATCAAGGTTAAATTTTATATTTTCTTCACTCCAACGGTTTTTTTCTTTCTGGAAATGGAGATAAATCTCATTTAACAGGTCCATGAGATTTATTTCTTCAATGTCCATGCGCATTTGGCCGGCTTCGATTTTTGCAACATCAATAATATCATCAATGATATTTAAGAGTTGCTTCCCGTTTTCAAATATGATATCAAGAAATTCTTCTTTTTCTTCCTTCTCCAGATTCTCATCCTTAAGCAAGTCGGCAAACCCCATAATACCATTCATGGGAGTTCGTATTTCATGAGACATATTCGCCAAAAAAGCCGATTTCAAGCGATCCGATTCTTCTGCTTTTTCCTTTGCTTGAGTGAGTTCATTTAGCAATGCAATCTGTTCGGTGATATCACTGGCAATACCGGCACGCCTGTAAATTTTTCCTTCATCGTTGTAAACAGGGAAGGTACGAATATTTACCCACCTAACCTGCCCATCAGGACGAATAATGCGGTGTTGATACTGATGCACATGATTGGGGTGCTTGTAGTTTTCTTGCAGCTCTTTTATCATGTTTTCACGATCATCAGGATGTATCCATTGCAGTACAATATTGCGGTTCGTTTCGTTAAGCCTGATATCTCTGCCGGTAATTTTATGGCTGGCGGGATTGAAATAAATTACCTTATTATTTTTGGATTGTAACCAAAAAGCATCTTCAATATTTTCAGCAAGCTGTCGCAGCAATTCTTCATTATTGCGCAACTTCGATTCGGTTTCCTTCATTTTGCTGATGTTGATGATCAGTCCGCGCAAACCTTTTATTTTTCCCTCTTCCAGAATAGGGTTTGCATAGATTAAAATGGGGAAACGTTTTCCATTCTTTGTGAGGGCAATATATTCACGCCCTACTATATTACCCGTTTTTAGCGCTTTTGCAAAATTAGTTTTTGCCCGCTGCTGTTCTTCAGGAGCTAACATTTGGAAAATAGTGAGACCTTTCCTAAATTCTTCCTGGCTGTATCCAAATATTTCAAAGGCCTTCAGATTCACAAAGCTCAAATTTCCTTTTTCATCGCTTTCATAAATCACTTCGGGGAGCATGATGGCCAGCGATTCAAACTTTTCTTTATTAACCTGTAGTTCCGTTTCGATCGTTTTTTGATCGGTAATATCATCCACAACACTTATAATACCGCTTATTTTGCCCTGCCTGTCAAAAATCGGACTAAAGTAATAGCGGACATGCATTTTTTTGCCCCAATAGCTGTAATAGGGCATCTCTTTTTTAAGCGATTTGGTTGTGTTTAGACAGCGCTCAAAGTCATCAATTACACCTGCTTTTTTGAGGTTGGGAAAATCATGAATATTT
>CAYVSF010000526.1:0-2345 GCA_964453775.1 uncultured Bacteroidales bacterium | reverse complement strand
GGTTGTTCACATCGGCCACGTAAGTTTGATTTTCCGAACCGTCGAACCAGAGGTAGGAGGTATATCCACTTCCTGCATCTATGGTGTAGGTACTTTGCGAGGTAACTACATCTCCACCCAGGTTGACATCCGGCGCCAGGAAGTCCACATCGGTTTCAAAGGCATCATTTCCTGGTGTCACCTCATAAGGATGTGTGGTTCGTGCATTCACTACATAAAGTTGGTTTGTGGACATATCAGCTGTACCTGTGAAGGTGTAGCTGTGCGTTTCTGCCGGGTAGAGGGAATCTGCCAGGGTGATGGTCTCGGTATGATAAGCCCCGCCATTCAGCTTGTATTCAATATCAAACTGATGTCCCGGAGGCAGGGAATCGGGTCCGAAGTTATAATAATCCACAGCCACCGTTTCACTGGCCGAGAGTTCACAGGCATCTACCGGAGTGTTCAGGGCCGTTACACCCAAATCGTAGGTGGCGACTATTGTTGAGTCAATGGTCTTACATCCGTTAATATCAGAAACAGTGAGTATATAATTATAAGAAGCCAAATAATCCACATTGAGTACATTTCCTTTGTAGCCATTGTTCCAGTTATAGCTAAAATAACCCGGATCCACTGAAAGGGTCACTGTATCCGGCTGTGTTGTTAGTATCTGATCATATTCGAGTTCGATATCAGGATAACCAAATGTTTTTAGAATTTGATTGATGGTATCATTGCTTCTTTTGGCATCCAGCTCCAGCGCAGTCCATACCTGAAGGTCATAGGTAGCAAAGCTGCTAAAATCTTCGTTTGTGGAGAATCGATAGGTTTTGACATCTCCAGGAGCCATTTTTTCATTCAGCTGCTTTGTCTCTATAACTGCGGGGTTGCCATCCAGAATGTATCCCAGTTCCACTTCGGTTCCCGGGCGGAGAGTATCTGCACTAAGGTTTTTAATTGCAATTCGGATACGTTCACGATCGCTGAGCTCACAAGAATTTACAGGTTCAAGTATCTCCTGCAATCCAATGTTATACGTAACAACCAATGTAGTATCACGGTCTTCTCCACATCCGTAAAAGTCAGTTACCCGAACATCATAGGTGAAGGTAGAATCCTTGATGTTAGAGAAGGTCTGTCCACCGGGGTTTCCAAGCCATTCATAACTGGCAAAGCCGGGTCCCGCATCCAGTACAATAGTATCCGGCTGGGTGGTGAAAATAGTGTCCCAGGCCAGTTCCACATCCGGATAGCCGTAAGTGCTAAGCGGTTTATTCAGGGTGTCCTGACTTCTATTGGCATCCACCTCCATTTCCAGCCAAATGGTGAAGTTGTAATCGCCAAGCTCTAATAAATCGATGGTATTGGATAAGGTGTAGATTTTACTGCTTCCTGCGCCCAAATCGGTTGAAAGAGTAATGTTTTCCCTTACAATTGCAGCTTCATCCAACTGGAAAGCCACGGGAATCTCACTTCCGGCTGTCAGGATATCGCCGCTATTATTTGTGATTTGTAGCTGGATGCTTTCTGCAGCGGTATGCTCGCAATCTGATGCTGGACTTTCCAGCGAAGCAATTGCCAGGTCTTTGGTAATCACCTGGGTAGAGTCGGCATCCTCTCCGCAGCCATATACGTCTGTTACAACCACCTTGTACTGGCGGCTTTGATTGTCCGGGACATTGTAAGTTTGAGATCCTGAACTACCCTGCCATGTGTAGCTTGCAAAACCCGGACCTGCATCCAGTATAATCGTATCGGCACTGGAGGAGTAGATGGTGTCATACGCCAGTTCTACATCGGGAAGTCCGTATATTTCTGTAGGAGTATACAGGGTATCATTGCGTTTATTCAAATCCTTGTCGAAATTTGAAAATAGACTGATTTCATAGACACCCGCTTCATCAAAACTGGCTTTTTTATTGAAGGTAAACTGCACTGTACTGTCTGTTCCCTCCCGGTTAAAGTTTTGAGCTAGTACAAGGGTGTCCAGTACAGGTTCTTGATCGTTCAATTGAAATGCCATGGGGATTTCTTCACCGATGACATAATCTTTCAGACCTTTGTTGAGCAATTCTACTTTGAAAGCCACAGGAATTACTCGTTCGCATGAATCAGGAATTGCCTCCAGAAGCTGTGAAACCTTTATATCATCTAAAGAGCCTACCACTTCAAGTGTATCTGATGCAGTACAGCCGTGTTCATTTTCAACATCTACATAATAGGTTCCTTCTGCATCTGCTACAATTGTTTGCGTTGTTTCTGTTGTGTTCCACAAGTAAGAAGTAAAGCCGGGCCCTGCATCCAGGGTGGTATCAATAGTTGATGAGGCATCCACACCAATAATATCGCCAATATCATAATTG
>CAYVSF010000525.1:0-2355 GCA_964453775.1 uncultured Bacteroidales bacterium | reverse complement strand
ATTTACCATTCAGGTAGACATCATTGTCATTTACGTTATCATTGGCAAGATAGACTGTATTCCCTGACGTATTAATTGAAAGTGCAGCTGTTGAAGGAATAGTAAATTGGCTGCCTTCAGTTATTGTTAAATCATCATTATGTTCATAGTGGAAGGTTCCATTTTCAAGTGTTAACCAGTCATCTGTAGGAGTTGCTAGACTTCCTCCAATATCAACAATTAAGGAATCGGATTGTGATGTACCTTTATTAACCGTAACATCATTGAAAATGGTTGTAGGTGCACCGGCTGTATTCGTTATTCTTGAAGTATTTCCCCCATAAAAAGTTGCATTAACTACATAGGTTCGTCCTCCGGCATTTCGTCTTAATCTAAAAGTACCATTATTAGTTAATGACCCTCCAATTTTAATAGTATTAGCAACTACAGGCGTTGCAAATGGATAATCCCCATATGTCTCCAAAACAGCGCCTTCAGCAATAGTAAGATCTCCTTCCACGATTAAATGTTGGGCTGCTTCATCATTAAAAAACTCAAAGCTTCCCGCATCCACTAACATATCTCCTTTTACATGCACTGTTTTCTCAAGAGTAGGATCATAATCATTCGTGTTATAAGGCCAAATATTGGTATTCCAGGACATAGCGATCCATGCTGTAGTTTGATTTCCAGTACATGTAAAATCGCCATTTATTGTTGTATATGAATTATTTGGCAATACCAAATTATCACCTCCTCGTGCGGTAAGAATTAAATTACCATATTGTGTAACATTGGAAGGCAAAATATAGAGTGCTCCAACTGTTCCATCTATATCATAGTATTCGGTTGTTCCATCATTCAAATTAAACTCAGAGAAATCACCCGAGGGGAAGGTGAAAAACTGTGGCACTGAGTTATTTGGAGCTTTTTCAGTGGTAACTCTAAACAAACCATTCCCATTTGGATGGCTTAATACAATACTAAATGAACTTCCCGTATTACTTTTAATATCTAAAACAGAGCCGTCCTCAATTTGAAGTGTAGCACAACTTCTTACATCATAATCCATGGGATAATCCGCCCCATCATGTTCTAATTCAACAGTATGATTGTTTTCTACAATAACAATATCATTCGCTCCCGGAACACCGGCCCCCGGCGCTCCACCACTTGTATTTGACCATGTTGAGGCATCTCCCCAAAAGCCGTCTGCAACACTGTAGAAAACCACAGGTGTCCCAAAAGGATCATCCGGGGTATCATCACCAGCTGTAAACTCACCATCGATGGTATTCAAAGTAGCTAATGCTGTACCTGTACCACCTATCACATTCGTGCCGTCATCAACCTCACTGGAAGTATACTTCGTCCAGGTGTATGCTGCATTATCATAGATTGCGGCTACATATCCATTCTCGGTAATATCAGCTCCTGTTACCACATCGCTTTGCGCATAGGTATAGGTATGATTAATGGTCGCAGCACCTAATGTGAAACCTTCTGATTTAGTTCTCCAGAAATAAGTTAAACTTCTGTTTTTTGTTGTTGTATTCGGATGTTCATAGCCGACAGGCACGACTGTTATTGTACCAAAAACAGTTGGATTGGTACCAAAAGACAAAGTGGCTGGTGTATATTCAGCTGCTGCCGGATGACTGGTTGATGCAGCTCCAAAGGGAAAGGTAAAGC
Source organism: uncultured Bacteroidales bacterium (assembly GCA_964453775.1). Classification (GTDB taxonomy): domain Bacteria; phylum Bacteroidota; class Bacteroidia; order Bacteroidales; family UBA12077; genus CAYVSF01. The sequence goes on along the minus strand of CAYVSF010000525.1, from coordinate 684 downwards.
TTGTTGCGGAAGATGAATAAGCTTTACTTACCCCTCCATCTCCTGCATTTCCTGCCGTTTGAATAAACCGGTTTGCACCCGCATTAATCACTGAGGCATCTACTCCAAAGTGTAACTTGTATGTGGATAGATTAAGCAAATGATCGCGTGAAAAGGTTAAATCACCATTTATAATCGCATTTGCATGAATGGATACAGGGGCTGTACTTGCGTCGGTGTTGTTCAATTCTAAATTTTCGAATACTCCGTTACCATTTCCTGTAATGATTTGTGGGCTTGCTGCATTCATCACAATTTTACCACTTCCTTCATGCACTCCGGAATTGTAAAGCACAGTCCCTGACATATTAATGGTTTTTCCTCCATCGGACAGGGTTCCTGACTGAATCATCAATGAGTCAGCTACATTCAGTGTAGTTTGAGTTCCTGCCAGGGTTAATGCTGAACCCGAAGGTTTTTCCAATTTAAACTTATTTAGGCTCAAAGCACTACCTGTATTAATCTCAAAGCTCTGGCCCATTGAGCCATTAAAGATGGTCCAGTTACTCCCTGGAGTATAAGTTGTTCCATTTTCTATTCTAAAATCACCCCCAATGGTAATATCATAATTATTGGCAACTAAATCTCCTGATGCAATCGTTAAGTCATTGATTACTGTTAAATCATATAAATTTACATCTACAG
>CAYVSF010000524.1:0-2368 GCA_964453775.1 uncultured Bacteroidales bacterium | reverse complement strand
ATCATGACAACCCTTAACAGTACCTTTAAATTCGTTGACATTAAATTCCAGCAAACTGGGAGCAGAAGTGACATTAAACTGTGAATGAATATCTCTCACTTCATGTACATTGGCAATAAGCAATTGTTTATCCTTTAAATAAGTTGCCGCTTCTTTAAGGTTATTAAGGGCACACATGCTCTGCTCGGCTCCTTCCTTGTACAATAACAGAAAGCTAACCGATGCTTCTTTCAGCCTGTCAATCAATTCCTTATATGATTCTACCTTTATCAATTCCATAGCACTTCATTTACAAACAAATTAATATATTTAGATACTTGTCTAACACAAAATATGCCAGATAACATTTCTGGCAGAAGGCTGCAATTTTGTCACTTTTTCCCTTCTTCAAAAAAAAACACTATTTTAACAAGAGAAAACTGTACAGCTATTTTTCCAATAAACTGGATTTCGATGTACGGTGTACCGGGTTTTAAAACATTCATATCCCCGCCGAAACAAATTGCTTCAAAAACCCATTGCCTGAATGTTTGCGTTTTACTTTTCGGCTCGTCATATGTGCATGTATTGTTAAGCCACAAAGTATCCAGGATGGTTGCAGATTAACATTAATTGCATACATGCGCAATCTCCGGGAATCTACATCCACCCTTATTCTCATCCAACAGTTTTTAAAACATCCCAGACAAAAGCGCGTATTCCCACATCTTCATTCACTGCATTCAGCTTTTCTACTTTCTCAAGAATAACATCCACTTTGTCATCTTCAACTACTGTAAGTGTTGCGGTATTCGATTCCGGCCAGGTATGGGTTCCCATGTGAGGATCTCCATCGACAGATCCCCTGCCATAAATTTCGGGCCACTGGGTAAAACCTCTCACTTCCAGCCGATCAAGCATATATTCCACTTTCTCGGTATGTGCTTGATTGTAAACGATAAATATTGCTTTCATAATGTTTTTCCGTTAATTAACCTGTAGTCTACTCATCCATGAATTTATATCTGCTACGTACGGTTCTTTTCTTATTTCGTTCGCCTCGTTTGGTAAATACCCGGTAGATAACCGGAACGATAATCATGGTAATAAAAGTTGAAACAATTAATCCACCGATTACCGAAATACCCATTGGACTCCAAATCTCAGAACCTTCACCCGAGCTCAATGCCAGGGGAAGCATTCCCAGGATTGTAGTCAATGCAGTCATTAAAACGGGACGCAATCTGGAACGTCCGGAAAGCACTATGGCCTCATCCAAAGCATACCCACGATCGCGCATCAAGTTGATGTAGTCAACCAAAACAATGGCGTTTTTCACCACAATCCCCACCAGCATAATTGCTCCTAATGCAGCAATCACACTTAAATTGGTATTTGTAATATAAAGTGCCAGAATAACGCCGGTAAATGCAAAGGGGATAGAAAACATAATAATAAAGGGCATCTTCAGCGATTCAAACTGGGAAGCCATAACCAGGTAAACCAGGAGCAGACTTAATAAGAGCAACATGGCCAAATCCACAAAACTCTCCTGCTGATCTTCGTAAGCTCCTCCAACTTCAACAATTACACCCTCGGGAACATTAATTTGATCGGTCAACTTTTTAATATTAGCCGCCATTTCTCCCAGGGGAACTTTGTACGGAGTGGTTGAAACCGTCACCATTCGTTGTCTGCTCTTGCGCTCAATATTGGGTGTGGTAACATACTCATTCACCTCGCCAATTTCGGCCAGGCGAATACGCTGTCCCATTACATTTTGCAAAGAAATACTCTCTAAATCAGAAATAGAATTTCGATATTCTTCTTTAAAACGAATGGTAACATCATATTCATCACCAAACTCCCGGAACCTTGTAACGGTCATTCCGTTGATGCGATTCCTCAAGGCTTGCGACACCATGGCAGTGTTCAATCCAACTTTCGACATTTTTTCTCTGTCTAAATCCACACGCAATTCCGGTTTGGACTCCTCCCGGCTAATACTAATATCCCGGGCTCCTTCAATTGAACGCATCCTATCGGCTATCTCCTGTGCCAGCAAGGTAGTTTTTTCCATATTATACCCATAAACTTCTACGTTTACCGTATTCCCTCCCATCATTCCTGAGCTTCCGCCACCTGTAGAGACATTGTATGTTTTAATTTCGGGAATTCCCGCCAGGTGCTGTCGCATTCCTTCTGCCACATCCCATACACTTCTTTCGCGTTTATCGGCAGTTATAAGACTCAAATTATAATTAATAATATGTGAACCGGTGCTCTGAAAAATAGAGGCTATCCCTCCTTCCTCGTCCGAACCGGCTGAAGTGGAGATCAGATCCATTTCAGAAAAATTTTCTGTTAGATAGGCATCAATTTCCCGGGC
>CAYVSF010000523.1:0-2369 GCA_964453775.1 uncultured Bacteroidales bacterium | reverse complement strand
GCGTGGAATGGTGCTTCGGGCAGTCGTTGTGTCGGGCAGGATGTGATGCTTCACAATGGCTGCTGAGTACCTGGCCGGAGACCTGTTTACCTGCTGAAGCGAAAGCCTGTAAAGATCCAGAAAGCCATTTATCCATTCGTGTTCGTTCTTTACCAAATCTTTGCTTACCAGCAGTGCAGTTTGAGCAAATAAAATGCTGTCCTGATGTGTTTTGTTCCATTCCGCATTCAAATCGAGGAGAGAATGCACAGCAGGATTTTTTTGCATCACCAAGCTTACAAGGGGTTCCGAAATAACAGCCAAATCAGCACGATTGGCTGCCACAGCCTGTGCTAAATCGATGTGGGTGGGAAAGCTGTAATCCAGCAGAATTTCTTTTTCCGGTTCCAGTCCATTTTTTTGCAGCAAATAGCGAAAGACTACGTCGGGCGACATGCCTTTGGCCATTAAGTAGACCCTTTTATTCTTTAGATCCTTCCATTGGTTAATTGTGGTATCCTTTCCAAAAAGGTAGAGCGTACCCCAAACCGGAATAGCTGCAAGCTGGTAGTCCAGCCCTTTATTGTATAAAATAGCTGCCATAGTGGTGGGCAGCACCGCCATATCTGCTTCATCCTCCAGCATCATTTTTCTTACCTGTAGGGGTTCATTGATGATTTGAAAGTCAAGTGTTTTATCTTGAAATTCAGTTAGCGAATCAATCATGTGAATCATGCTTATGGCAGATGGGCCTTTCAGCGTGGCGATTACAACTTTGTTCCTGTCGGTTTTGTTTTTGGATTTGCATCCCAAAATGAACAAAATGGTGAGAATGACTATAGTATAATAAAGGCGTTTTTGCATAAACTACAATTTTCTTTGAAGTGAAGGTACTAATTTTTTTCTAGCTCTCAAGATAGCTTTTTAGCTAAGCTATAAATGAGGAAAAATCTTCATCTATACTTTGAATTCGGATTTATAAGTCTTAAATTGGGTAATACTGAACTTATACGTATAAATGAAGATTCATAAATATTTTAATAATGTAGGTTTTCGAGTCTTTGTTGTCTTTTTCATCATAGGGAGTTTGTATATTTTATTCTCGGATATGATGCTGGGGAAACTATATACAGATATTTACAAGATTACAGGAATTCAAACGATTAAGGGACTCGTCTTTATTATCATTACAGGCATTATAATGGCCTATGTGGTGAACAGGGAAGTAAACAAAAAACTCTCTTTTTTAAAACAGTTACATAAAGAGCATAAGCTATATGATACATTAGTCGATAATTTACCTGATACGGATGTTTATATTATTGATCAGCATTATAGATACATATATGCCACCGGAAAGGAGATGCAAAAGCATCATTATGATAATGAAGAAGTTATTAACAGAACGATTGATCAACTTCGACTTTCAGGGGAATGTAAGAAAAAATTAAAGTCTTTTTACAGCAAAGGACTGAAAGGAGAGCGAATCAAAGAAGATATTTTATTCAATGAGTTGTGGTATGAAATGAATATTATTCCCCTTCGGGATTTTAGATCTTATGGGGATGTAATATTGGCTTTATTTACGAATGTTCATTCCCGTAAATTGCGTGAACAAGAAAAAGAACAAGAAAGTGAACGTTGGAGAAGAGCCGAAAAAATTGCGGGATTTGGCTATTGGCAGTATTATCCGGATGATGGACGTTTAGTTGTTTCGGAGGGAGCAAAAAGGATCTACGGTTTGAAAGATTCTCCTGGTCCGTTAAAACGTGGCGATATCATACATATTCCTTTAAAGAAGTACAGGGAGCAGTTGGATCTTGCCATGAAAAAGCTTCTAGCTGGAGAAGGAAACTATGATGAGATATTTCAAATTAAACATCAGGATACGAAAGAATTGCGATATATTCATTCCATGGCGATCCTTAACCCGGATAATATTGTGGATGGAGTAATCCATGATATTACAAAAGAGATTGAGCAGGAAGCAGAAATCATAAAAAACCGGAATGTGCTCTCGAAAACCCTTGACAGTTTAAAGGATGTGGTAATTGTGGTTGATCCGGATACACGCAGCGTTGTAAGTGTGAATAGTGCCATCGGAGAAGTGTTTGGTTATACCAAAGAAGAAGTCATAGGAGAAGGCACAGAGATACTGCATATCGATGAAAGCCATCACCATCAATTCGGAGAAATTGGGAATCCGGTTTTAGAAGAGAAAGGGTTTTTTGATATCGAGTTTCAAATGAAAACGAAAGATGGCAGTATAATCGACACCTATAATGTGGTAAGAGCAATTGATTTATCGGGCGATTATAAAAAAGGTGTCGTTAGCATTATTCGCGATATCACGGAACTCAAGAAATCGCAGGAAAGCATAAAACAATATC
>CAYVSF010000522.1:0-2373 GCA_964453775.1 uncultured Bacteroidales bacterium | reverse complement strand
AGTTGAATAAGCAAATTCAAAAATTAGGGTATAAACAGGAGAATGATGATTTCTTTGATACTTTGCGTTTCAAACTACCCAAAGGGGTTAATGCTGAGAAGATAAAGGAACTTGCACTGAAGAATGAAATGAATTTCTGGTACGTTGATGAAGAAACTATTAATGTTTCGGTAGATGAAACGACTATGGATGCTGATGTTGAAACTATTGTTGGTATTTTTGCAGAGGCAGCCGGTAAAAAATCCGTTTCCATTGAAGCCGTTCCTGAAAAGATTGAAATTGATAAGCGCTATATTCGTACTTCTGATTTCATGGGGTTGGATCTGTTTTCTCTCTATCATAGTGAAACAGAGATGATGAGATACATCAAAAAGCTCGAACGCAGAGATTTTTCGTTAACACATTCCATGATTTCACTTGGGTCATGTACCATGAAGTTGAATGCTGCGGTTGAATTGCTTCCGCTTAGTTGGCCAGAGTTTGGGAATATTCATCCTTTTGTACCGAAAGATCAGGCGGAAGGATATTACCAGCTATTTGAAGAACTTGAAGAGGACTTGAAGGTGATTACGGGGTTTGATGCCATTTCATTTATGCCAAATTCCGGAGCAGCCGGCGAATATACAGGTTTAATGGTTATTCGCGAATACCATCGCGATCATGGCAATGATCATAGAAATATTGTGCTTATTCCAAGTTCTGCCCATGGAACTAACCCCGCAAGTGGTGTTATGGCTGGAATGAAAGTTGTTGTGGTGGACTGCGATGATAACGGAAATATCGACCTTGAAGATTTGAAGAAAAAGGCTGAAGAGCATAAAGATAATCTTTCTGCATTTATGGTTACTTATCCGTCTACGCACGGTGTTTTTGAGAGTAAGATTAAGGAGATGAATAAGATAATTCATGATAATGGAGGTTTGGTGTACATGGATGGTGCAAACATGAATGCCCAGTTGGGATTAACCAACCCGGCTATTGTTGGCGCAGATGTTTGTCACCTTAACCTGCATAAAACTTTTGCCATCCCTCATGGTGGTGGTGGCCCTGGCATGGGACCAATTGGTGTGACCAAAGAACTGAAACCTTACCTTCCTACTCATGAACTTGTGGAGACCGGAGGTAAGAAAGGAATCCCGGCGGTTTCCGCAGCGCCATTTGGAAGTGCCAGTATTTTACCCATCTCGCATAGCTTTATTAGAATGCTTGGTGGAAAAGGATTGACAGAGGTGAGTAAAGTGGCCATTATGAATGCTAACTATATTGCAGCAGGACTTAAAGGCTACTACGATATCCTTTATACTGGCGAAACAGGAATGGTAGCTCACGAGATGATACTGGAGTGTAGGAATTTTAAGCCACTGGCTAATATAACAGAAGCAGATATTGCCAAGCGTCTCATGGATTATGGTTTCCATGCACCTACATTATCATTCCCGGTTCATGGTACACTAATGGTAGAGCCTACCGAAAGTGAATCTATGCAAGAGCTGGATAAATTCATCGAAGCGATGATTTCAATTCATGAAGAGATATTTGAGGTGAAAGACGGAAAGGCAGATCCCGAAAACAATGTGCTGCACAATGCACCGCACGCAGCGGGCGTTACTGTTTCCGACGACTGGGACAGACCCTATGGTCGTGAAAAGGCGGCATTCCCGTTGGCATGGGTGCGGGATAATAAATTCTGGCCTGCTGTTAGCCGAATCGATGATGGATATGGTGATAGAAACCTAATGTGTACATGCGCACCCATCGATCAGTATCGCGATGAGCTTTTTGATTTCGAGCATGTAAATGTGGATACAAAAGAATAGTTAGAGCATATAGAGAAAAGAGGCTGAAGCTCAGCCTCTTTTTTTATTTCATTTTTTGAATGCTATCTTCAATTGATAAACTTAAAATTTCTTTGAGTGGTATTCCAAGAACATCAATTTGTTGAGGAACTATGCTTGCCGCACTCATGCCCGGGATGGTGTTGACCTCCATGAAATAGAGTCTTTCCCTGCAGTAAATGTAATCGATGCGGACAAGGCCGGAAAGATTTAAAATATCGTAAAGCTTTGATGACAGAATTTTAACTTCTGTTTCAAGTTCAGAGGAAATTCGGGCTGGAGTTATTTCATCAGCCATTCCTTTGGTGTATTTTGCCTCATAATCGAAGAATTCATTTTTACTTACAATTTCGGTGGGAGGGAATACATAGGATTTTTCTTTTGTTTTTATGAGCCCACAGGTAAGCTCTACCCCATCAAGAAATTCTTCCACCAGGATTTCGTCATCTTCTTTAAAGGCATGTTCCAATGCTGGGATTAGCTCTTCTTTTGTCTTTACTTTGGATATACCAAAGCTGCTGCCTCCCTTATTTGGTTT
>CAYVSF010000521.1:0-2389 GCA_964453775.1 uncultured Bacteroidales bacterium | reverse complement strand
GAAGTAGATGTAGTTGAAGAATGCCAACGCTTCTTAAAACAAAAGATTGATGATATCATGAAATTGCTCGAAGAGAAATAAATTTATTATAACGAATCCTTATCATTAATTGCAAGGCTATTCTCAAACCTAATTGTTGAGAATAGCTTTTTTTTGATAGTAAATTAACCAGAGAGACTCTGGAATTGAATTCTTTGGACAATCAGACAGATTACGAATTCCTTCATAACCCATACAAATTCTAATCAGCTCCCGGTATACTCTTATTTGCTATTGATAAAGGGTTACAGCTTGTGTAACTTCAGTAAAAGTAAAAATTACAAAAGAATTAATAACCCTTAATCTATAAGTTATGAAACGGATTTACTTATCTAATTCCAAAAAGGCTGTCAGTAGTAGTATGCTGATGCTATTTTCTGTTGAGGACAACAGGAAAAACAACTGCGATTACTCTCATAAACCACTATTTAAAATGCTTGCATTGCTATTCATGGTTATCTTCCTGGGTAAAGTTACATTTTCACAGGGGTTCACCTCCAATGGAAAGCTTTTATATAAAGATTCAATATCAGTGGGAGAACGAACTGCTCCAACTTTTGCTGATGTGGATAACGATGGAGATATAGATTTATTTGTAGGAACGGATGATTACCGTATCGCAATATTCACCAATGATGGAAATGGAAATTTTGAAGCCAGTGGAAACTTTCAATATAATGATGGTGTTGAATCTGTTGGAAATCATCCACACCCGGCTTTTGCAGATCTTGACGGTGACAATGACCTGGATTTATATTATGGATATAATGGAGGTGCTATAATTGTTATTGAACAAACTGGTCCGGGAGTTTTTGAGGAGATTGGTTTTTTAAATGTAGAAGGAGCAAGTTTTTCTGTTGCCAGTAATACAACACCTAATTTTGTTGATTTGGATCGTGATGCTGATTTAGATCTTGCTGTAGGTGACGCTAATGGTGTTGTTCATATTTGTTACAATGATGGAAGTGGTGTTTTCACACTTCATGACACGCTGGAGGCCAATGGTTCATACATTGATGTTGGAAACAACTCTTCACCTGCTTTTGGCGATGCTGATGGAGATGGAGACATAGATATATATGTGGGAAATGAGAATGGCAAAGTAGAAGTTTTTTCAAATAATGGGAGTAATGTATTTACAAGCGAAGGTTATTTTACTGTAGATGATGAAACCGTAGACGTGGGAACTTTTGCAAATCCTACATTTGGAAATATCGATCATGATGGTATTTTGGAACTCTATATAGGTAATCAGGATACTACCATATACGTCTATTCAAATGACGGATCAGGCAATTTTTCGGCCAGTGGTGTATTTAAGGGAACAAAAGGTGAAATTAGTTTTTTAGGAAGTAGTGGTCAATACGCCAGTCCTGAATTTGTAGATCTGGATGGTGATGACGACCTTGATTTGTACATTGGAAATATAGATGGATATATTGCTAAATACTATAATGATAAATCAGGTATTTTTGATTGGGGAGGGTTTATGCAAGCGGATGATAATATTATAGATGTTGGAGATAGGGCTCATCCAACTTTTGCTGATTTGGATAGGGATGATGACCTTGATTTGTATGTTGGAGAAAGTTCCGGGACAGTTATAATTTACACCAACGATGGTTCAGGAGATTTCACAGCTGCTGGAGCTTTTCAATCAGATGGTAACACTTTACAAGTGATACAACAAGCTAATCCTGTATTTGCAGATATAGATGGCGATGATGACCTTGATTTATATGTGGGAGAATATTTGGGACATATTCATGTGTATCTTAATGATGGTTTTGGGACATTTTCGGAATCAGATCGTTTGCAGGCAGGAGGAACCGATATTGATGTAGGTGAAATGCCTTCACCGTTCTTTATTGATATAGACAACGATAATGATCTGGATTTATATGTCTCTAATCATGATGGCAATATTTTAATGTTCGAAAATGATGGTGAAGGCACATTTTGGGAAGGAGATACCTTAAAGGCTGATGGAGCCATTATTTCCGCTAATAATGATGTTAATATAGCCTTTGCCAACCTGAATGGATCATGTATACCCAATCTATATGTTGGTAACTTATGGGGAAATATAACTGAATACGAATCATTTGACATTACTCCTCCTGTGATAACATCTGAATGGACGGATTTTACTAAGGCAATGGATGAGAATTGTGAAGCCGCTTTGGATGATTATATTTCTTTATTGCAAGCTTCAGACAACTGCGATTCAGAGCTTGATATGGTTCAAACACCAACGTCGGGGACAACATTATCATATGGAAACAACCCCGTCAAGATTGTTGTAACTGATGATGGAGGTTACTCCGATTCAATAAGTTTTAATGTTATT
>CAYVSF010000520.1:0-2392 GCA_964453775.1 uncultured Bacteroidales bacterium | reverse complement strand
CGGGTGTCTTGCTGCTGCCTGCAGATGGCCTCCTTCATAAATCCAAAACTCTTTGGGGTTGGAAGCGTTTTCAAAGACTTCTTTAGCCTGGTAAAAGGGCACCGACTTATCTTCCTTGCTGTGAATAAACAGTTTAGGCATACCCTTGCAAGCCTTGATGTCCCATTTGGCGGCATAGGGCGATTTTACATACTGCCGAATCATCTCATGTTGTGCTGGTGGAGCAGATAGCAGGGCCATATCGGTGAAGGAACTGATGGTGCCGTCCAGGACGAGACCATTGACAAGCTCTTCATTGTCCCTGGCCATCTTTGTTGCTATTTGCGTGCCCATGGAGGCTCCGTAAATCAGGAGGGGAAGCTCTTCGAAAACTTGCTGTTCCCTCAGTTTGTCCATTACCAGTTGGGCATCTTTGGCGATATTTAGGTGCGTGGGCGTGCCATCCGATTTGCCATATCCCCTGAAATCGATCATGAAAACCCGGTACCCGGCATGGGTTAGCAAACGGGCCATTCCGGCGTTGCTGGAAATGTTCCCGCCCGATCCGTGGTAAAACAGGATGAAGGCTTCTGCTTCCACTTCCGGCTGGAAGAGCATCCCATGCAGCTGCAAGCTGTCTGTTTCAAAGGTGAAGCTTTCAAATTGGAGCCCGCTGATTTCTTGCCAGGATTTTGATGGAGAGTAGAAGCGATCGTCATACTGGGCAGAAGTACTTCCCAGAATGATAAAAATTGTTACAAGTGTTAAATAAATACGTTTCATACCTTTCATTTTTTTGATTATTATTTTCTCAATAAGTAAATGTTAATTCCATTAGTGCCGACATGCCGGGCCAGCGTTCCCATTTCTCTTCAAATCCGTGTTTGTAATAGTGCGATGCCAGTGATGGTCTGGCCAATGGAAAACTTAGGGTATCTCCATCTGCTGATTTATCTACCCATTCCAGTACCAGGATGACTTTCTCGTTGAGGCAAATGTTGTATTCTTCTAAATGAGTGGTGATCCATCCGGTTTTCTTTTCTAATATTTCTATGTAAACCGGTTCTTTGATTAATGACTTCCCGGGTTTTCCCCCTTTAATATCGTAAAATACAAGCCTGAAAACGACGGTGTCATAGTTGTTGAAATAAAGATTAAACCGCAGTTTTTTTAATTTGCTTGCTTTGTGTTTAATCCGAAATGTCCTTCCAATTGCGGCTCCCAGATTTTGATTCGGGTATTCCGACAGTGCAAGGTGAACGCCCAGGGGTAAAGGAAAATGGGTGGTGCCCCTGGTTTTTGTTTGACTGGTTTTTCCTTTGATCCTGACAGCTGGAATGTTCACTGCTTTCTTTTTAAGGGTTACTTGCATATAGTTTTGTTTGCATATATGGCCTAATTGAAAAACTACTGTCGCGTATCCGATGTATGAAAAAGAAATCTTATCGCCAGCCTGCACATCTGATTTATTCAGGCTTAGATGAAACTTCCCATGATCATCGGAAATGCATCCCAATGCTCTCCCTTTTATACTGATATTGACATAGGGAAGAGGCTTCCCTTCTTCATTAATAACAGTGCCTGCGACATGGATTTCATTGCCAAATACAAGTTGTGAAAAACACATTAAGACAATCGTTAGCGTCATGATTTTCATAAAAATGCACTGTTTATGATTTATTCACCGTTTCTTCCTGCTGATCTTTCTCCAGGGATTTTTCAAATAGTTTGGGCAAGCTTTTTTTATAGGCTAAAACAAAAAATCCCACGGAATAGATACCCACATTAAAAATGCTGATTGAAAAGATCCCGATGGAGAAGAGTCCGATGGAAAAGATCCCTGCCGAAAATTTTCCGGCGGCAAAAACACCCAGGGCAAAATCGCCTGCGGCAAAATAGTTGCATACAAAATTTCCCGCGCTAAACATGGGCGCATGTACCTGGTTTAAAATAAATCCTGCGACAATTAAAACAATAGCAATGATTGCAAATACAATTTTCTTCATCTGTTTAAAATTTTTAAATTTTATTTTTTCTGATTTTCGACAGGACAAGATTAGGATGATTTGCCCACTCTGCCAAGGATGTGGGACAGATGACAAGCTTATGTGACAGCCTGCAAGCTTGCGTGATGAATTGCAAAGCAATGGGATGGATGAATATCTGGATTGCTATTTCAGCTTTTGGCTTGGGATGGTAAGAGGTTATTGATCGCGGATGGCTATTTTCGTTTTTACTTTGCTCACGAATCCCCGGGAAACAGGAATTTCCATTTCACAATTTTTTAGTTTCAAACGCAGTCCCTGCGAATTGCCTTTTACATCGGTTATTTTGCTTGTGTTTACAATAAAGGCACGATGGCACTGGATGATTTCTTCGTTTTTATTGAAGAAGCTCAGGGCGCGTTTAAGGG
>CAYVSF010000519.1:0-2409 GCA_964453775.1 uncultured Bacteroidales bacterium | reverse complement strand
TCTTTTTCATCTTCCTGCGCTTTTGCAGGAGAGAAAGCCATAAGAATGGCCAGTACCGTTAATAATAAATATTTCTTTTTATGCATAGCGATATTTTTTAGGGTTTCTGGATATAAGACTTCAAATATGAAATTGGTTTAATCTAAGCTGTAGCTGCCTTCAAATACATATTCTGCAGGTCCCGATAGCCAAACATCAGTAAAATCATCCATTACCGGTTTGAACTCAACCCGCAGGTTTCCCCCTTTAACCGTAATGTCATATGCCTTTTTTTCTGATCTGGTTTTGATGAATGTCGAAATGGCAGCTGCTGTTACTCCGGTACCACATGCAAGGGTTTCATTTTCAACACCCCGCTCGTAAGTTCTTACATAAATCTCTGAATCATTTCTGATTTCAACGAAATTCACGTTGGTTCCTCCGGGCATAAAAACAGGATCATTTCTTAGTTTTTGGCCTTCTTTGAACACATCTATGGCGTCAATTTCATCCTTGAAAAGTACAAAATGAGGTGAACCCGTATCGAGAAAATAGCCTCCTTTCATGGGTTTTACCCCTTCTACATCGCTCATTTGAAGGCGAATTTTATTATCATTTATTACTTCAGCATCATGGCTGCCATCAATAGCCAGAAAATGACAGTTTTTTTCTATAATTCCCTGTTTTTTTGCAAAAGCGACAATACATCGTCCTCCATTACCACACATGCTGCCCTCATTACCATCCGAATTGAAGTATTGCATTTGAAAGTCGTAAGCTTGTTTGTTTTTCAGGATCATTAAGCCGTCAGCTCCAATGCCAAATCGCCTGTCGCACATTTTATTAATTTCTTCCGTTGTCAGGAATTTTTGTATTTTCCTTGCATCAATAATGATAAAGTCATTTCCTGCCCCTTGATATTTATAGAATGGAATCATATCTTAACTTCTTTTAAACAAAAATAGCTAATATTCTGGTATACTGCCAAATTGCTGTTAAATAATGTTAAAGGAACAATTTATTCGCTTTTGAGGTATTATATTTGATAAAGTTTGGATTGCAAAATACATAATAGTAACTAAAAAATTGGAGTTATGAAAAGATATATTGAATTGACATTAATAGCCGTAATTAGTGCATTACTTACAATTTTTGTCTATTCCAAAATTGACGGAAACAAAAATGAAAAGAAGGGTTTGCTTTCATCTGATAAAATAGAGAAAGAAACCCTGAAGCGTTTAGAAAATGATAGTAATGTTAATTATGCCAGTTATTCGGGTTTTCTGGGTGATCCCGATGTGGATTTTACTACTGCAGCAGAGAATTCTATACATGCTGTAGTTCATGTGAAAACCAAAATGACTGTAAATGATTATTACCAGAATCCACTGTACGAGTTTTTCTTTGGTGAGCGCTCTTATCAGGAAAAGCCTGTGCGTGGTTATGGATCTGGTGTAATTATATCAGAGGATGGGTACATTGTAACCAACAACCATGTGGTGGAAAACTCAGATGCCATTGAGGTCGTTTTAAATGACAAACGAAGTTTCGATGCAGAAATTGTTGGCTCAGATCCCAATACAGATCTGGCATTGCTTAAAGTGGAAGGACAGGATTTACCCTATATTGATATGGGCAATAGCGATGCGCTGAAAGTTGGTGAATGGGTATTGGCCGTGGGAAACCCGTTTAACCTTACTTCAACAGTGACAGCAGGAATTGTTAGTGCCAAGGCCAGAAGCATTAATTTATTGCGCGATAATCAATTCCCGATTGAATCGTTTATTCAAACCGATGCTGCAGTGAACCGTGGGAACAGTGGTGGTGCATTGGTAAATCTCAAAGGTGAGCTGATAGGCATCAATGCTGCCATTTCTTCTCCAACAGGAACTTACTCGGGATACGCTTTTGCCATACCGGTGAATATTGTAAAGAAGATTGTTTCTGATATTATTAAATATGGAGAAGTGCAGCGAGCGTTATTAGGTGTTTCGATTCGGGATATCGATGCCCAGTTGGCTGAGGAAGAAGGATTGGAGAACATTGAAGGGGTATACATTAGTACTGTAGATCCCAATGGCGGAGCTGCAGAAGCAGGCATACAGGAGGGAGATATCCTGGTGGTAGTGAATGGTATAGATGTTAATAGTACAGCCGAATTACAAGAACAAATTGGGAAATACCGTCCCGGTGAAAAAGTAGATGTAACGGTAAAAAGGGATGATAAAAAGAAACAATTTGAAGTGGTCTTGCGTAATATGCATGGAGACACAAAGATCGTCAAGGCCGATGATTTACTGGCTGATTTAGGTGCTAAATTTCAACCCATCAGCTCAAGAGAGGCGAAGAGTTTGGGTGCTGAACACGGAATGAAAGTAATTCTGCTGGAAAGCAAAAGTAAACTAAAAAGAGCGGGCATCCGCGAAGGAT
>CAYVSF010000518.1:0-2413 GCA_964453775.1 uncultured Bacteroidales bacterium | reverse complement strand
TGATCAAACTGCCGACTACTATGGCTTATCCCTCATCCTTGGAGGTGCGGAAGCCAGTCTTTGGAATCTAACCAGCAGCTATGCAAGTATGGCAGGAATACTGACTAATTATGCACAGCAAAGTGGAAGGTATGCCCTGGATGACTGGGATAAAATAAGCTACCGGCAGACAGCTGAGGAAAATGCATCCCACGAAAAGCTTACGAATGAGGAATTCAGTATTTTCTCGGCCTCTGCCATCTATAGCACATTTAAGGCATTATTGGAAGTAAACCGTCCAGAAAATCAGCTGGGATGGGAGATGTTCTCCTCATCCAGGAAAATTGCATGGAAAACAGGGACCAGCTTTGGATACAAAGATGCATGGGCCATTGGAGTGACCCCTGAATATACTGTTGGTGTTTGGGTGGGAAATGCAGATGGTGAAGGACGACCGGGCCTTACAGGCGCCACTGCAGCAGCCCCCATTTTGTTTGATATTTTTGATATATTGCCACCTACCTCTTGGTTTTCGCCCCCCTACGATGACATGGTACAACTTCCGGTTTGCAGGGAAAGTGGCTATATCGTTTCCGAAGCCTGCGAACATGCAGATACCATTTGGGCTTCTGCACAAGTTAATAAAAGTGGAATTTGCCCTTTCCATCAGATTATTCATCTAGATTCAACGGGCATCTACCAGGTCAATTCGAAGTGCTATCCGCAACAAAACATGCAGCATAAATCCTGGTTCGTCCTTCCTCCGAGCTGGGAATGGTATTATCGCAAGCATAACCCCTTCTACAAAGAACTTCCTCCTTATCATCCCGATTGTATAGGTAAAGGAAGTATTCCCATGATGGAATTTCTTTACCCTGCCAGCTACACCAACATTACAGTTCCAAGGGAAATGAATGGATTGCGGGGGGAAGTCGTTTTCCAACTGGTTCATCGGAAATCCAATGTAAAAGTATTTTGGCACCTGGATGAAGAATACATGGGAACCACAAAGGATTTTCATGAACTGGGCATACAACCGGCTCCGGGTGAACATGTAATGACTGTTGTGGATGAACTGGGGAACAGCCTCCAACAACAATTTCGTGTTTTAGACAGGGTTA
Source organism: uncultured Bacteroidales bacterium (assembly GCA_964453775.1). Lineage (GTDB taxonomy): Bacteria > Bacteroidota > Bacteroidia > Bacteroidales > UBA12077 > CAYVSF01. The sequence continues at coordinate 1,313 of CAYVSF010000518.1, read as the reverse complement.
AACAATAAGCCATTTAATATCTACTATTGACTTCTGTGAAAAATTCTTTTAACTTTTTGATTATCAGAAAACTTAACTCATATTTAAAGGCAATATTATAGAAATACAAAAGCTATGAACAAAAAACAACGAATACTTTTTTGGGCACCCAGAATCATTGCTATCCTGTCAATTCTTTTCGTTAGTTTATTTGCTCTGGATGCATTTCAACCGGAACTCACATTCCTGGAACAAATTCTGGGATTTCTGATTCATATGATTCCCTCCTTTATTTTAATTATTGTCCTTATCATTGCCTGGAAATGGGAAGTATTTGGGGGAATCCTATTTCTTCTTATTGGATTGGTCACGAGTCCCTTTATTTTTATCAATAACTACCGCAACAACCAATCCGTTGGCTTGAGCCTGGTAATCATTGCATCGCTTTGTTTGCCATTTGTTATTGCAGGTGTATTGTTTAAACTCAATCGAAAGAAACAGAAGAATTAAATCAGAATATCAATTCATAAGTCAAATTGCTTTAGTGCATTCCCAAATCTTTGCAAGCCTGCTTTGATTTCCTCTTCATTGCATTTGGCAATCGATAAACGCACGTATTTTTCGGAAACGGTCGTGTAAAAATACTTCCCGCCTTCACTTAGGTATAATCCATGCTGCTCAAAATGGTCTTCAAGATCCTGGGGTAGCCGATCGTGTAAAAGCTGTATCCAAATCAAATATCCTCCCAGGGGTTCCTCCCATCGTATAAGCTTTGCCGGGCATAAAGATTTTAATAGTTGGAAACTCAACTCCATTCTGGAACGAAACGCACGTGTAAGCTTTTTAAGGTGGCGTTCATAATGACCGGCTTCCAAAAAACGATGCATGACCATCTGAATAAAAGTATTTCCCGATAAATCGAAGATTCGATGCAGCCCTGAAAGCTGTCTGATAGCTTCGGGATGGGCAATAATCCAAGAGATCCGCATTCCGGGAGCTAAAACTTTTGCAAAGGATCCCAAATAAATGACCATACCTTTACGATCCATACTTTTAATGGGTAAGTGCACTTTGTCAAAGAATTTCATTTCTTCCTCAATACTGTCTTCAAGTATAACCACATTGTTGGCACAACAAATATCCAAAAGCTCCTCTCTTTTTTTCTGATACATGGTTGCACCGGTTGGATTCTGAAACGTGGGCATGGTATAAAAAAAACGAATCGCTTTCTGCTTTACCCTCTTTTTGAGCACCTCTAAATTTGGCCCATCTCCTAAAACGGGAATCTCAACCACATTCAGTTGATAATACTTTAGTAATGGCATTATCATCGA
>CAYVSF010000517.1:0-2416 GCA_964453775.1 uncultured Bacteroidales bacterium | reverse complement strand
TAAAACACGGATAAGCTTTTGCCAGGATTCCAGCTCCTGCGATTCCAGTTCGTATTGAATATCCTGAAGTGCAAGCAGCTTATAATCCCTCCCGCGAATACGAAAATTCGTTGCATATAGAGCTAAGTTAAGAGCCTGACTGTCAATGTTTAGTTTTATCAATTCCCGATCGCCGGGTTGCAAGTTTTGGATAGTTTCAAAAAGCTGTTGGTCGATACTTTTTAGCTGTTCCATCAAACGGATATCCCGAAGCTTTGTTAAATTGAGAAAAGCCTTATTTACCAAATGCACCTGCCCCTTATCATCATAGCTGATAATAGCAATATCTACGTGATTTACAATGGTTTGCAAGTATTGATAATGCACTTCTTTTTCAATCTGTACATTACGAATCATATTGGTAATCTCATGAAAAGCAAGGTACAAATCATCGTTTTTGTTTCTACCCGGGCTTGTGGCTGCATATTGGTTTAAGTCGCCCTGCTTCAGCATTAGTAAAAACTGGGCAAGGTCTCTCCTGGTTCTATGTAAAAAGCGTATTAAATCGTAAATCAGAAATAGAATTAACAGAAAACTAACAATTTTAGATGCATACCAATTCTCTTTATTCAGGGAATAAAGGAAAAAAATCATAACAGCTCCCAGCAGCAGGACCCGAACGACTATTTTTAGATTGAATTTAGAATCCATATTTATCCATTTTTCGGTACATTGTTGTTCTTCCAAGTCCCAGTTCTTTTGCTGCGGCAGAAACATTAAAGGCATGTTTTTTCAAAGCCCGGTATATGGTATCCCGTTCCACTTCCTCCAGGTTTAAGCTGTGACTAGTTGCCGATTGGTTCATGGAAGCCTGGATCAATACATCCTCACTGTCAATGGTTTTGTTCTCTGTCATGATTACAGCACGTTCAATAATGTGTTGCAATTCTCTTACATTTCCCGGCCATGAATACCGTTTAAGCTTTTCAACGGCAGCATCGGATAAGGACATTTGTTTTTTCTGATATTTTCGTTTAAACACCTCAAGAAAATGCAGACCCAGTAAGGGAATATCCGTAACACGTTCTCTTAACGGAGGTAAATGCAATTCAACCGTGTTGATTCTGTAGAGTAGATCCTGCCTAAACCTTCCTTCATCTACCATTTGAAAAAGATTTTGGTTGGTCGCACAAATCAATCGAAAATCGACAGGAATACTTTTATTGCTTCCAATTCGTGTAACCGTTCTTTCCTGTATCACTTTTAAAAGCTTGGTTTGCAGAGAAAGTGGTATATTTCCAATCTCATCCAAAAAAATGGTGCCTCCGGCAGCACTTTCAAACCTTCCTGCCCGATCCTCTTTGGCATCGGTAAAAGCCCCCTTTACATGACCAAACAATTCGCTTTCAAACAGATTTTCGGAAAGCGAACCCAAATCTACATGGACAAATACCTCATCTTTTCGATCCGAAAGTGTATGTAATCTTCTCGCCACTACCTCTTTCCCTGTTCCATTCTCGCCTAAAACCAGCACATTCGCTTCGGTAGAGCTCACCTTATCAATCAGGGATTTTACATCTCCAATAGCAGCAGATTTTCCTATAAAATTCGGAATTTCAGTTTTAAAACCGCTCTTGAGAACTGTTTCTTTCTCTTGCAACTTTTGAATTGTTTGAAGCGACTGGCTTAATTGACTGGCTGCATGCACAGTGGCCAATAATTTTTCATTATCCCAGGGCTTTACAATAAAATCCACAGCCCCATGCTTCATGGCATCAACAGCAAGATTTACATCTCCATAAGCCGTAATCATCACGACAGAAACGTGGGGTTGCTTTTGATTAATGTATTTCAGCCATTGCATGCCTTCCTCTCCAGAGATTTCTCCCTGGCGAAAATTCATATCAAGCAGGACCAAATTTACCTCCTCATTTTCCAGTACATCAGAAATTTTATTGGGATCCTGTAAAGCAATGATATGCTTAAATTGCTTACGTAATACCACTCTTGCGGAAGTCAAAACATCCCGATCATCATCTACAATTAGCAAGGTTCGTTCCGAATCATTCATTAGAATATACTTATATTAAACTGTTGTTATTCAATCAAATACAATTGCTAACTTTTACTTCTGTATTTTAAATACCATGGAACCCTCAAAATTTATTACTCCCCTTTGGTCGTGAAATCGCTATTGCTAAGTTCATCTCCTTTTGTGTACTTTAGTGCATGAGGGTTTCATTCTTTTTTTTCACTATTTTTATCAATACTTGAATACCCTGTGGACGAAAATACAAAAACGTTTCAATACGGAACAAACAAATGTTCCAAACTGAAACACTAAAATAAAAAAATAGAAAAGCTATTCTAGTGTAAAAAATTTATTTTTAGGCAATTACACACAATTGCACAGTCATTGGTCATATGACAACAAATT
>CAYVSF010000516.1:0-2419 GCA_964453775.1 uncultured Bacteroidales bacterium | reverse complement strand
AGGCAATGGTAATCGAGAGGATGGCAAATATCAGGAAAACCTTTCCAAACTTTAGATCGGAGGCGTACATGCGCTCGATACGTTCCTTCATGAAATTCATTTCGAAAGGATACTCCGGCGCAAACTCCTTCCAGGTAGCTTCAATATCTGCCACCACCTCTTCATAATCCCTGGTATTGATTTTGATGTATCCCTGCCGGGCAACATCGGTGCGAATCTGTATTACCATCGGCTCAGCTTCACTATGAATGCTGCGGGTGTGCACATCTTCAACAACTCCAATGATTTCGCAATTATCAATTTGTTTGGTCAGGGCGGTATCCAATCCGCCATACCATTCTGCCAGCTGGCGGGTGACTATACAGGGTGCCAGTTCCTTATTCCTGTCGTTGGACCGGAAGTTGCGTCCCTTAATGAGTTCTAATTCAAAGAGATTGATGAAATCTTCATCTACAGCATGGTAGAGGGCGTCAATCTGTCGGTTTTTTCCATCGGTAACGGTTCCGTAATGGCCCGAACGCGACATGAGTGAGTTGGATCGGGTTACTGCTTCAATATTTGGGTTTTGCAATAATTTTTGCTTGAAGGCATCATAATGCGGACGAATGCCGGGCTTAATGCTGATATGTCCGATCTGATCGGTGGCATAACCCGGGTCAAATTGATGAATAAAGCTGATCTGCTTGTGAATGAGCAGGGTCCCGATAATCAGAAATACGGAAATGCTAAATTGCACGATGGTAAGAATTTTTCGGAATGTGGTACCGGACTGTCCGCTTTCGGTTTTTCCCTTTACCACTTCGCTCACATCAAATTTGCTGAGATAAAAGGCCGGGAAAATACTGGCCAGGGTTCCCAAAAGCAAGGGCAGAAACAGGAGGAAGCCGATAACCAATCCGGGAGAGTAGGGGATTTCAATGCTCGTTTCGCTTAAAGTCCTGAATCCCGGCATCAGCAATTCAATGATAATTACCGAGAGCAAAACGGCAATAAAGGCCACCATAATGCCTTCGGCCAGGATAAGTTGTACAATGTCTTTTTTGTGTGCGCCGGAAATCTTTTTTATGCCCAATGCCTTGAAGCGGGTGGATGCCAGGGCCGTGGTGATATTGATGTAGTTGATGAGCGCGATGAGCAGGACGAAAATGGCCACCACGCCAAAGATAATCACCTGCTTTTTGTCTCCATCACTGTGCATGTCCATGACTTCCGCGTAGTAAATACCGTCATAAGATCTAAACGATAGATTTACTTCGTAATCATCGGGTATGGTTTGTACAGTTCTGGCCTTTTCTTCAATCACCCGGTCGATCTTGGGCTTTGCTTCCTCCAGTTCCACCCCGTCAACGGGCATCACAAAGGTCTCGTACATCCAGCGGTGCCAGTTTTTAAAGTAGTTGGGGTCATCATACATAAGGGGAAAGGCTTCTACTGGTGCCACGGCATCCATGGTAATGGAGCTTTCCTCGGGCACATCTTTCATGATGCCCCGCACGGTGAAGGTATGGTCTTTTTCGTACGTAATGGTTTTATTAATGGGATCCTCCTGCCCAAAGAGCTTTTCTGCCTGGCTCTCCGTGAGGATGATGGAAAAGGGATGGGAAAAAATCTGCTCGATATCTCCACGGATAAGCTCATAGCTGAACATCCGCATAAAATCGGCATCCGTAAACTGTATGGTTCCATAAATGCCCTGCCTGATAGCTTCGTTACTTTCCTGCTGATAATGCATCAGTCCGGTTCGCGGAACCATGCGGGAAGCGTATTTTGCCTCCGGAATATTGGCCTTGATGTGCGTGTAGTAAACAGCCGGGGTAATGCCCCCAAAGCCATTCTCGATGCGGTAAATTCTATCCCCGTTTTCATGCCATTTATCGGTGCTTTCCTGGTGGTTGATGTACAAGATAATAAACACAAAAACACTAATGCCGGCTGCAAGGCCAATCACGTTAATGGCGGTTTGCAAAGGGTATTTGCGAAATTGCTTAAGCGACCATTTGATATAGTAAAGTGCTGTCATAATTTTTTTAGTTTGATTTATGCTGATGTAAACCAATACAGTGCCATAAGTTATAAAATATTGTTGGACAGTTTGTTGCTAAAAGAAAGATTTTTATATTTGTAAAGAAGTTGCACATTCAACTGTGCAAAAAATGCACATGTTTTTCATATGACACAAAAACGCTATCCCAAAGCATTGATCATCGATGACAACCGGGAAATTTTGGTAGCCCTGCGCATTTTTTTGCGGAACTACTTCGACGAAATCCATACCTTGAAAGATCCCGAACGTTTGCAGTTACAGTTGCGCGAGAATTCCTATGATCTCATATTGCTCGATATGAACTTTAGTGCCGGCAACCGGTCGGGAAGCGAGGGGCTAAGCTGGTTATCAGAAATAATAAAAACAGATTCTTCG
>CAYVSF010000515.1:0-2423 GCA_964453775.1 uncultured Bacteroidales bacterium | reverse complement strand
TTGAATGTATGCGCATGAAGTATCACAGATATTTTTTTAGGCCTATGTTCAAGACTATTACTTCCTATCTCATATACTATTCCAAGCTTGTTTGCAACATGCTGGGCTATCGAATCGGTTCCCTCCGGGAAGATGATCTGAAAATTTGCTGTATTGATTTGCTTCCATTTTACTGAAAAGGGTTCTTCTCCCGTGAGGTAATATTGTGCATTTGCCGACATGACAGTCAGTAACTGCAAGTATATGAATAAACGGATGAACTTTTGGAATGAAAACCTCACTGAATAATTATTTTTTGGCGGTGGAGAACTATTTCTCGTGTTTTAATTCTGATAACATACATGCCACCCGGAATGTTTTCCACAGGGATAAGAATATTCCCTGTATGAATGCTAATTGCATGTGCCATTTTTTTACTTCCTCTCAAATCAAAGAGTTCAATTTCCAGATTCTCCAGAGAGGGAGCCATAAAAATCTTAATATGATTGTGAGCAGGATTCATAACCCGTATTGCTTCAGTTCTTATTCCGTCAATGGCTGTAAGCTCGTTCAACACGGTATACCTATTTTCTGCCGAAGAAATAATTACATTTCCCGTCGCATCTCGTCCCTCAATGATGAAGTAGATAGAGGTACTGTCAGGTTGTGCAGGCAACTCCACCTGGTATAAACCGTCTGAAAGTTCCATTTCTGCCTGTACGGTATAATTTTCAGCTTCTTTACCGTAGAGTAAAAAAACTTCCTCCACCCGGTTTTCTGTGTCGATCAATTCTGCACTTACAGATACAGTTTCTTCTGATGTTGGCACTTCCGGTTGAACAGCAATATTTTCAAAACTGGTTATACTGGATGGTTCCTGATCCACGAATAACTCCAGATATACCGGCAGGTGATCCGACATCTCATACAGGGCCTGTGCAACGTTTTGAGGCACAGCGGTATTGGTGGTCGTGTTTAATGAGCCGTTATAAGTTGAACCATCCTGCCCGATGGTGGTGTAACTATCATCAAGGTAATGAATTATATTTTCAGGGGACAAAAGGTTTTCTGATGTCATGATAAAATCAAAACGATCGTCCATCCCTCCTCCGGAGTGGCATCCCGAGTTTACCCTGGTGGATTGTGTATGCATGAACCTGTAATCATAATTGCGGCTCCATTCGCCTTCCTGTCCAGAAGGATCTTCGAACAGAATAGAGCTGTTATAGGAATTTACAAATCGCTGATAGGCTCCTTCTGTAGGTGAATACAGGTTGAAGTCTCCCATTAATATCACCGCTTCATCAGGGGGCAGGAGTTTTACAAAATCCATAATCACCTCTGCTTCTTGTGTTCTTTGCGTTACATTCTCATCATACGAACCGGCTTTAAGATGAGCGATAATACAGGTAAAAAAAACTGTATCATTCGTAGTGCTGAGGTTTGCCGATTTATAATAAAACCGATAGGTATTAAAAATTTTATAGTTCCCGTTAATCGTATAACCTAGTGGCTGATGCTGGTACAATTCCAACTTGTTGGCATTGTAAAAAACGGTATTGGCCAGAAAAGCTTCCGGGAAGGGTGTTTTCCTATAGTAATTTCTTCCATCCGTGTTTAGAGCATTATCCAGTAAATAGCCGGCATCATCCGACACAGGATACTCTCTTTCACCATCCATTTCGTTCACCGAAAAGATATCCGGTTGAACATGTTGAATAATCGTTTTTAGGTATTCATTTTTATCATCGGGATGGTTATTGGTACTGGTACAATCGTATATATACTTTCCGTAGTACAATAAATTATATTGCATGACACTTAGCGTATCTTCTGCTATAGACAGCTTTATCAAACTGAATAAAACAGTAAAAAGAATAATTTTTTTCATAATTATAACACCTTCACCTTGTAGCCTTCTTTCTCTAAATGTTTTTTTGCTTTTTCTCTCACATCACCCTGAATCAGTATTTCTCCATCCTTTACAGAACCACCTGCAGCACATTTGGTTTTAAGTTCTTTGGCCAAATCTTTTAAATCCTCTTCGGATCCCCTGAAACCATTCACCAATGTAGCTTCTTTCCCCTTTCTTTTATTTTTATTATCCAGGTAGATTTTAAGTTTTTGTTGGTCAGGAGGAAGTGTTGTTTGTTCTTTCCCTTCATCTTCATGTTGATAATCGTATCCGGGATCGGTAGAATAAACAATGCCTTCTCTTTTTCGATGGCTTTTACGTCCCATAAAAATTTGATTTTGGTGACAAAAATACGTTTAAATTTGTTAAATGAGTCTAAAATTAGTTTTGCATTTACTCAAGATTAATGATTTATTTTTTGAATTCATATTAAATCAGTATTTTCGAAAGTTCCAAAATGAAAGGAATCTAAAACTTTTGATTGATAATCAAGATATTAGCATGGTCACTCAGGCATCACTTAGGCAAG
>CAYVSF010000514.1:0-2423 GCA_964453775.1 uncultured Bacteroidales bacterium | reverse complement strand
ATTACATATTCAGGTGAATTGTATATCTCTCTGCGGGGAGGAAATGGTGGTTCGACTGGAGGAAGTAATTATTCAGGTCCTGGCGGCGGTGGCGGAGGAGGATCTCTTGTGCTTTCTCAATTGTACGCTGAATCAGGATTGGACGGGGATTGGATTGATTTGCTTCCAGGAGTTAGTGGTGTGTTAGAAGGAACTACTTTGAATTATAGTGCTACTCAAGGAGGACCTGGTGATATTGTTGGAGATATTGAGGTGCCCTTGACTGGTTTTTTATTCAACTCTATTGTTAGAGATCAGGAGATTTGCTATGCAGATGTTCCGGATAAAATTTTTGGCACCAATCCCAGGGGGGGAGATGGAACATACACCTACACCTGGCAACAACGTACGAACTCTACAACCTGGCAGGCGGCCGCAGGAACAAATGATCAAAAACATTACCAACCGTCAGCACTCACCGATACAAGCTATTTTAGACGAATTGTAGAAAGTAGCATCTATGCCGATACGAGCAAGTTTGTAACGATTAATGTGCAGCCTGCTATTGTAAATAATGTTATTTTGGATGATGATTCGGTTTGTTATGCAAATGCTGCCGATACGATATTTGGAACCAGAGTTTTGGTTGGTGGAATTGGTGAAGAAACATACACTTATACCTGGCAAAGCAGTGTTGACCAAATCAGTTGGAGTAACGAAACCGCTTTGGCAGATACAGCCTACTATCCCGGTGAGCTTTTTGAAACAAACTATTTTCGAAGAACAGTACAATCCGGAGCCTGTTATGATATAAGTAATGTGCTGGAAACAACAGTGTTCCCTTTAATTACAGATAATGACATTGCCATCCCCGTTGACACCATTGCTGATGGACAGCAACCCCAAACAATAACAGGTCTTGCAGTGGGAAATGGTTATGGTATTGGAACCTATAACTATCAATGGCAGGAAAGTACAAATGGAGTTGATTATACAGATATTCCGGGAGAAACTAATTTAGATTATATACCACCCATTTTAAATACGACAACTTACTACCGAAGAGCTGTTTATTCAAATGACTGCGAGAGTTTTAGTAATGTTATAAGGGTGACTGTTCTGCCACTGATTGCAAACAACACAATCGAGAATGAAGCGGTTATCTATACCTGCTACAATTCTCCTCCCGATTTGTTTTCAGGTAGCACACCTACAGGTGGTGATGGTATTTACAGATATACCTGGGAAAAAAGCACGGATGCAGTAAATTGGGAGCTTATAACCGGTGCAAATGAGCAAAATTACCAGGCCGGACGTTTAACTGATGTAACCTATTTCAGAAGAATCGTTGCTTCGGGTGAAAACGATTGCTGTTTGGATACAACTGATTATGTGCAGGTACTATTGAATCCACTCCCCGAGTTTACTTTTTATCCATATGATACAACTATTTGCAGTGCAGATACTATAGGTTTTGAAATCGATGCTGCCGCAGGAACTCCACCATATAGTTTTACATATACGCTTAGCGCGGAAGAATACACAATGACTGATTTGGAGGCTGGAAGCCATCTGGGAAAAGTTATACCACAAACCAGTTCACAGGAGGTTGATTATAAATTGCTTCCTGTTAAACTGATAGACTCAAATGGTTGTGTGGATACTACAGATACAGGAGAGATTAATGTAAAAGTTTATGGTTACCCCAATGCCAATGCAGGCATTGATAAAGAAATCTGTGAATTATACATTAATCTTGATGCTACACCCAGTTTTGGGAATGGTTTGTGGACGCTTATAGAGGGTGAAGCAGCAGAGTTTGCAGACAATTCTTTTGCTGGAACGGAGGTAGATGTTGCCAGTGCAGGTGTTTATAATTTTCAGTGGAAAGAAACCAATTGGCAATGTGCAGATTCCTCATTGGTAGAAATATTATTCTATCAAACACCGAAAAACGTTTCTGCAGGAAACGATACGACTCTATTCTTTGCAGATGAATTTGAGTTGAATGGAAGCTTTGATAATCCTGATGAAGAAGTTCCCGTTGAAGTATTATGGGAGATTGCTGAAGGTGTGGCTGTTATTGATGATCCGCATAATATAAGTTCATCGATAACGAATTTGTACGCTGCTTTTGGCGAAGAAGTGAAAGTTAATTTTACTGTGGAAAAAGGAACCTGTGCAAGTTTAAACGATACCCTTGTGATAACAATGAAAACATTTACTCCTCCAAATGGGTTCTCCCCGAATGGAGATGGCGTTAATGATTTTCTCGTCATAAAAGGAGTGGATAACTCAATCGGGAATGAATTGGTCATTTATAATCGTTGGGGCGTGGAGGTTTATAGGAAACAGGATTACTCGAATAATGACGGATGGGATGGCAAAAATAATGATGGTGTTGAGTTACCAGAGGATACCTATTATTATGTTATTAAAGTAAT
>CAYVSF010000513.1:0-2426 GCA_964453775.1 uncultured Bacteroidales bacterium | reverse complement strand
CCTGCATGGGGTACTACACCTCCGGCTATTTGATGATTTGCAAGTTCATAAGCAATTGATTTTTCTTCCTTCTCCTTAATTTGATTCAGCTGGTTTCGAATTTCATCCTCACTGGCCGGATAGAATTTACCTGCCACTTTTGCTTCTCTTATCTTCATAATCATTCTTTTTTGAGACCTTTTAAATATTTACTGAAATTAGCATATAGAGATATTAAGTTAAATAGTCTGTGGAAAAATGATTAAACACAGCAGTGCTACATTGTTTACAGGTTCCATCTGGTGCAACACCCACATTCACGGTACGATAGCCATCTCTTTTAATGAGCACATTCTTACAAGAAGGGCAATACGTAGTTGCGGCTTCCACATCCCTAAGGTTTCCCATGTAAACAAAATTTAGTTTTTCAGTAGCATAGTTGTACAGTTTATTCATTACATCTATATCTGTTGCCGGTAATTTCGAGTGATAACCCGGGAAGTACCGTGACAGGTGCAGAACCACTTTCGGACCTAACTTCTGTAAAATCCAGTCTATCATAGATTTAAAACTTGCTTCTTCATCGTTTAGCCCCGGAATAAGCAAATTGGTAAGCTCCAGGTGAACGCCCGCCTCATGTATTGCCTTTATACTATCTAAAACAGGCTGAAGACTGGATCCCGTTTGCTTCCTATAAAAATCATTCGTAAATGCTTTTAAGTCGATATTGCAGGCATCCAAAAACGGTAGCAGTTCCTGAAGAGGCTCAGGATTGATATAGCCATTGCTAACCATCACATTTTTGAGACCGAGATTTTTAATTTCCTTTGCTATATCAAGCATATACTCATAATAAATTATGGGCTCGTTATAGGTATATGCAATCCCCAGGCTATTATCCATGCTTTTTACAATTTGGATAATGTCTTCCGGAGATTTTTCCTGACCGGCAAATTTGAAATTAAAATCACTGGGCACCTGGGATATTTGCCAGTTTTGACAAAAACGGCAGTTTAAATTACACCCAAAACTACCCAATGAAAGTATGGGTGCACCGGGATAAAAGTGATACAAAGGCTTCTTTTCAATAGGATCGACACCCAAAGCAGACACCCACCCGTAATTTGTCGTATACAATTCTCCATTCCTGTTTTCTCTAACATTGCATATACCACTCCTTCCCTCGCCTATTTTACAATAATGCGGACAAAGGGTACAATGAATTTTACCATTCTCCTTTATGCTATATAAAGCTTCCTTCATATTGCTTTCATTTCATTTTTTTAGCGAATTGTGAAGTCTTTAAATCCACTAACCGGGTATTCTTCAATATTTAAATCATCAACATGTGCCCAGTCAGGACCATGTTGACACCATGCAATGAATTGCTCCAGGTTCTCTGCCTCCCCTTCTGCTTCGATATACACCGTTCCATCAGATCTATTTCTGATAATCCCTGAAATTGAAAGCTCATTGGCGCGTTGCAGGGCATTGTAACGATATCCTACATTTTGCACTCTTCCTTTAACATGAATACTATATGCTTTCTTCACAATTCAAAATTTATACGTTCACAAATAATTAGCTCACACACTATCCATAATGGGCTATCCTGAAACTATTCAGCCTGCAATCTTCAGGCTTCAGACCGTCCATTCCTCCTGTCTTGCAAGCCTTTTTAAAAATATCATTAGGAGTTTTGGCCCGGTGTACTCCGGGGATAAATAATCCCATGTGCCCATCTTTTTCAACAAACAAAGCCTCTTTACCCGGTTTTATTGATTTCATCACATCTTTACTGTTTAACTCACTAACGAGGAGCACTTCAACCCGTATTTCATTCAGCTCCTTATCTTCAAGAGGCTTAAAGCCGGCATTTCCTTTGGCTGCCATCTTTGCGGCATACAAAATCTCCTCGTAAAGTGAATCTTTTATGGGGTGTGCCGCACCATAAAAGCTTCTGATTTTGTCTTTTTTATCATAAATGATAACGAAGCAAGCACTCTCGATTTGAAGATCAGGACTTATTTTATCGTTATCCTTTCTTCTAATTTCTCCTGTTTTTACATAAAGCAAGATTGCTTCATAAGCAATTCTGGCATAAGAACTTTCTGGTATTCCCATATTTAAATTAATGAAATTTTATAAATATTACTGACGACATTGCAAAGAATGATTTTCTTTAATAAGCACAGTTGCGAATTTGTATGTTTAAAAATTGTCATAATGAAAGTGCTGTTTTTGCATGTAAGCTGCAATAATCTGTTGTTTTATTTGATCCGCTTCTCCGAAATTTACAAAATATACTAAAGCAGCTCAAATCCTTAGGTACTAATTTTTTCAAAACTTTGTGGAAAAACCCATCTGATATATTAAATTTGGAATGCATTTACTTCCTAATCATCAATAGATGCATATTACTTTAAAATTATGAAAAGAATTACAGT
>CAYVSF010000512.1:0-2426 GCA_964453775.1 uncultured Bacteroidales bacterium | reverse complement strand
TGAGTTAACGTTCATCTCCCCTATCAGTTCTTCCTTATCTTTATCAGACAGCACTTTAAAATCATCGGCAATAAACTGGGTTTGGCTTAAAAAGCCACCAATTGCACCTTTTAAATCATGTGCAATAATGGAGAAAAACTTATCTTTGGTACGATTCAATTGTTGCAATTCTTCTGCCTGCTTTTGTACCTGAATATTTCTGCTTGCCAGTAATAAATTGGCTTTCTTTTTTGATTTATACTGATAAAAGAGTAATAATGCCAACAATAGGATGATAAAAAAGGCCCCTGCCTGTATGTAAATGACCTTTCTCTGATTTGTCCGTTGATGGTTTAGGAGCTCAATTTCACGTTCTTTTTGTCTCGTATCATACTGTGCCCCGAGTTCTGCAATTCTTTCGCCGGATTCTTTATTAATTCTGGCAGCCCGATTTTTTTCATACTTCTCAAAATAATGCAAAGCATGTATGTAATCCTCCTGTGCCTTATAAGCGTCATACAGACAATGGTAGGCCAATTCGGCCGTATGGTTATCTCCTTCAGCTTCTGCCAGGCTTATACTTTTTTTCAGATTCTTATAGGCCGAATCGTAGTTTCCAAGTTTTGCCAGAGCTTCTCCAATATTTAAATAGGATGTGGCAAAACCATAGTCCAGGTTCGTCTCTTCCGCGAGCCCATGGCTCTGTCTATAATAGATAAGGGCTTTCTCATAATCTTCATTAAAAAAGTAAAGCACCCCGATATTATTTAGGGTATTGCAAATCCCCAGGGTGTCGTTCTTCTCCATTTTTATTTCCAGGCTTTTAGCGTAAACCTTAATCGCCTCGTCATATTCTTTCATAGTGCGATAAACAATACCAAGGTTATTCAAGCCCGAAGCAATACCACTGGTGTCCTTTTCCTCTTTCTTAATTTCCAGAAATTTATTGAGGTAGTAAACCGATCGTTCGTAGTTATCTAAATAAAAATAAGCCTCCCCAAGTATTGAAGCCGCCATATCAAGATACTCCAGACTATCTAATTCTTCAATCAGCTTGATGAATTCATGTCCATATTCTATAGCCTTATCCGGAGCTCTGTCCAGGTAATACTTTGACAGTTGTTCCAGCGCTTTCAGCCTCTCAGAATCACCTAAATTTTGATAATTCTTTTCAATTCTACTTATAGAATCAGATAAGTTCTGAGCGGATATCGTGAAAGGCAGGACTAAAAAAACAGCAATAATGGGCCAAAACCGGGTCATAGTTGATAACTATAAAATTCAATACCAAATTACATTATTTTTCCAGCTTTGGCAAATGATTATTGCCAGGCCCGTAGGTTGATTTTTAACCGAAGTGCACTGGAAGGGTAAATTTAAAGGAACTACCTTTATTCACTTCACTCTCCACCCAAATTTTTCCTCCATGTTTTTCCACAAACTCTTTGCATAAAATTAGACCTAAGCCTGTTCCCTTTTCATTTGAGGTGCCGAATGTGGATTGCTGTTTATCTATTTGAAATAGTTTGCTTTGGGTTTCAGGTTTAATGCCCACCCCAAAATCATCTACAGCTACTAATGTTTCAGATTCATTCATTTTCGCACGAATAAAAATCATTCCTTCTTTTCTACTAAATTTAATGGCATTACTCAATAAATTTCTAATGACAGTGGTAATCATGTTTTCATCTGCCCAAATCATGGTTTCAGGATCAATTTCCATACGAACCTTTAAGTGTTTATTTTCCAGGTTCATCATCATCAAATCAATATTATCCTCTACGATAGCATTCAAGTTGAGCATCTTTGGCTCATATTCAATACGACCTGTTTGTGCCCTGGACCATTGAAGCAGGTTCTCCAGTAAATTATAAAGCTGCTTGGAGGATTGATTTAGCAGCTCTACAAATTCCTTGCTCTCTTTTTCAGACAGGAGATCATAATTCTCGGACATCACCTCTGTAAGGTTTAAAAAACCGGCAATTGGATTTCTAAGATCGTGAGAGATAATTGAAAAAAACTTGTCTTTGCTGGCATTCAGTTCATGTAATTTAGCCTGATGTTTTTCCAATTCATCATTTTGTCTGCTAATCGTTTTCTTGGCTTTTTTCAAATCGATCATCTTTCCAAACAATTCAATTGTTCGTTCGCGAAAACGATTGTAAAACTTCTCCAGTTTTTTTTGTTGGTTTTCTATTTCCGTTTGATTTTTAGCCAGCAACTCATTTTGCTGACTAATGGTTTTTTTGGCTTTTTTCAGATCGATCATCTTTCCAAATAGCTCAATGGTACGATGACGAAATTTATCGTTGGCCTTTTGCAAACTCATTTTTTGCTCCTCAACAAATTTGCGCTGCAATTCCAGTTCTTCCTTTTGTTTTGTTATAATTTTTTGTGCCCTCTCAAGGCTTGCTATTTTATCGACCAGGATCCGTCGCTCAGCATAC
>CAYVSF010000511.1:0-2427 GCA_964453775.1 uncultured Bacteroidales bacterium | reverse complement strand
ATTTTTATGAAATTCAGAAAAAAGCATGGAATATTTCAACCAATTCTCCATGCTGGATAAACATCTTAAAAAAGAAGAGATTACAGCTATAAAGGAGCAATCAAAAAATGAAGTAGAAGTCGCTAAACAGGAAAAAGCAAAAACTGAAGAGGAATTGGTTCGTCAAACCGACAAGCTAAAAGAGACAGAAGACTCATTGGCTGTAGTAGAACGACTTACCAGGGAACAGCACATGCAGCTTGAGCTGAAAGAAGCACAAATCCGGGAAAAAGAGGCACAATTACGCCTCGTTCGTATCATAAGAAATGTATTTATTTGGGGTTTCATTGCTCTTTTGTTGGTGGCCATTGTTATCTTCTTATTCTTCAGACAGGTGAAGAAGCAGAAAATGCTTATTGAAGAACAAAAAGATATTCTGGACAGGCAGCATAAAAAAATCAGCGCAAGTATTGATTATGCACAAAATATCCAGCAAGCTGTTCTTCCCCTAAAATATGTTATGGAAAAGTACTTTGATGTATCCATTATTTATCAGCCGAAAGATATTGTTTCAGGTGATTTCTACTGGTTCACAGAAACCCATGACAAAGCTTTCATGGCTGTTGTGGATTGCACAGGGCATGGTGTTCCAGGTGCTTTCATGTCGATGATTGGAAATACTTTACTGAATGAAATCATATTAGAGAAAAAAGTTACAATGCCAGCAGCCATATTAACTGAATTGGACATGGAGGTTAGGGCAGCACTGAAGCAGGATACAACAGACAATACGGACGGCATGGATGTTTGCCTTATTAGTCTTACTAAAGACAATTCGCATTGTTTGCATTTTGCAGGAGCCAAAAGACCACTTTACTATTTTAAAGCAAATGATAGTAAATGGAATGAAATTAAAGGAGACCGAAGAGGAATTGGAGGTCGGTCTAAGAAACAGAATGAACGGTTTACCGATCATGAATTGTGTCTGGAAAGTGGAGATCGTATCTTTCTTTCTTCCGATGGTATTGTCGATCAAAATAACCGGGAACGGAAACGATTTGGATCCAAAAAAATAAAAGAAATCCTGCAAGAGAATGCTTCTTTAGAAGTTGAAGAGCAGGTTAGAGAATTAGAAAGAGCCCTTTTAGCATATATGAACCAAACAGAACAACGTGATGACATCACTTTTATCGGAGCAAAAATTAAAGACTATGCCTGAAACCGACCTCAAATCGATGATGAAATTAGAAAAAGAAGAAAGGACGCTTTTTTCTTACCACGGACCCTTCTTTATAGAGTTGCTGTCAGTATTCGGCAATTACGTAAAATTTATTACCAGACAGTATCCAGCAGCACGTACCAAGTTGTTTAAAGTATTTATTGAACTTTCACAGAATGTTGCCAATTATTCAGAAGACAGTCTGGAAATAAAATCAGCGAATGACATTGGCAAAGGGAGACTTTATCTGAAAGAATATGGAGATCACTTTCTTTTTACAACAATCAATCTGGTTAGGAAGGAACATGCTGCCATACTCAAGGATAGATGTGATACGATCAATGAATCGAACCAGGAAGAGTTAAGAAAAATTAAACGAGAAATGCGTATTAGTTCACCTGGTGAAAAATACGGGGCAAGAATAGGCCTTATTCAGGCAAGCCTGCTTTCTAAAAATGTTTTAACATACAAATTAGAAGATTTCGAAGATGGACTATCTTATTTTAGTATTTCAGTTCGGATAGATAAAAAATAAAACCATGGAAAATATAATCATTAAAAGTTCAAAAGAGACCCCTTACTTCCCGGAAGTTTCATTCGATGCAAAATCTGGCATTTGCGAGATCTCCGGAGAATCGTACATGGAAGAAACCTACAAGTTTTATCTTCCCCTCCTGGAATGGATTAAGAATTACACGAGTGAAAATCGCGAACCTTTAAATCTCGTATTTAAGCTTATCTATTTGAACACCAGTACATCAAAGTGCATACTTGATATGCTTGAAGTAGCCCGTGATTATAAAGAAAAAGGGAAGAATGTCGAAATTGATTGGTATTTCGACCCTGAAGATCCAGATATGGTTGATGAAGTTGAAGATTTTGAGGCCGAGGCAGGAATTGATATCAACCTAATCGAAATTAAATAAAAAAGTCGCTCCTGCTTTAGGGAACGACTTTTATATCACATTCGATCTAATCCAATATGGTTACCCAACCATAGGGGTCCGGATCATCACCAAACTGGATATTGACCAATTTGTCATAAATCATTTTTGACACAGGACCTGGTTTTCCATCCTTGCAATAAACATATCGTTTATCCTTATCAATATCATAAATCTCGCCAATTGGAGCAATTACTGCAGCTGTACCACAAGCTCCTACCTCGTCGAAATCTTCCAATTCATCAATAGCAACCGGTCGGTTTTCTACTTTTAGCTCCATATCGG
>CAYVSF010000510.1:0-2428 GCA_964453775.1 uncultured Bacteroidales bacterium | reverse complement strand
CCAATACGTTGATCCCAAGTATCTTAATTTCTTTCATAGCGTCTTCTTAAAAGTAAAGGTCGCGTTCGCCTTCCTTAATTTTGTCAATTCGAGTTCTAAGCTCTTCTACCCGTTTAAAACTGTCGAGATCCTGAATATTCTTTTCAATCACCTTCCATCCTTTTTCTGCAATCTCCGGTTTGGCATAATCCTCCAGGTACTCGGCCAGGGTTAAGATAGCATTGGGCGTACAATAACGCTTGATAAAGCCTGGCACGGAGAATTCCATAAAATGCTCGCCAGTCCGGCCCAATCTGTAACATGCCGTACAAAAAGAGGGCAGGTATCCGTTGCTCAGCAATTCATCAATAATATCACCCAAAGAACGATTATCATTAATTGCAAACTGCTCCTTATTCAGGTTTTGATCCTCATTTTGCGTATCGGCGTAAGAACCCAGTTCGAGTTTTGTGCCTCCGTCAATTTGGGAAACCCCAAACTCCATCACTTCCTGTCGAACTTTTATCGATTCGCGTGCCGTAAGAATCATTCCTGTGTAAGGAACGGCCAAACGCAATATAGCTACTAATTTAACAAATTCTTCGTCATTCACCATATATTTATCGGTCATATCGATGGAACTGGCATCCTGTATCCTTGGGAAGGAAATGGTATGCGGACCAATATTGTAGCAAGCTTCAAAATGGTTAGTATGGCGCACCAGTGAGAGCACTTCAAATCGCCAGTCGTACAAACCAAAAAGTGCACCAATACCCACATCATCCACACCGGCTTCCTGCGCACGGTCCAGGGAGGTGAGGCGGTAATCGTAATCGGCTTTTTTCCCGCCCAGATGATACTCCTTGTAGGCTTCGGGATGGTAGGTCTCCTGGAATACCTGGTAGGTTCCTATTCCAGCTTCTTTAACAGTCCTGTAGCCGTCGATATCGAGGGGTGCAGCATTAATATTTACTCTTCGGATTTCACCGTTCCCCTTTTTCACTTCATAAACCGTTCGAACCGTATGCGCAATATACTCCGGCGAATACTTGGGGTGTTCGCCGTAGACCAGAATCAACCGTTTCTGACCATTATCCTCAAGAGCTTCCACTTCCTTCACAATTTCTTCATCACGCAGGGTTTTCCTTACCGCAAACTTGTTGCTGGTACGAAAACCACAGTATTTACAGTTGTTGGTACAATGGTTCCCGATATATAGCGGGGCAAAAAGCACAATGCGGTTTCCATATACCTTCTCTTTCAATTGTTTGGCACCCTGCTTAATTTCCTCTACCAGTTCGGGGTCTTTGGCATTCACCAGTACAGCCGTTTCTTCCAGGTTCAGGCGTTCTTTGTTTAAAGACCTGGCAATTACCTCGCGTACTCGTTCCGGTGTGGATTCAGTTTGGTTAATATAATCCCATATTTCATCCGGATTAATAAAAGGTTGCATGCGCTGATCTTTAATCCGGTATTCTTCTGGCTTAAATTTCATATCTATTATTTTCTGATGTTACTATTTATTTAATGGATCCAAACAGCTAATTGTTTAGAAAAGTAGATTCAATTTGACATAAATATTACGTCCGGGTTCATAATTGATCATTCCCCTGTTCGTGGCCAGGAAGTTTCTATAGGCATGGTCAAAAATATTCTCAACACCCGCCATCACCTTTACATTCAGTGCACTTAAAGGAATATCAACCGACCGGGCAAAGAAATCGTAACGGGCATAACCCGCTGTACCTGTTTCACCCGGCGCCAGATTATCCTGATCAGCATAGAAGCGGCCTCTCACACCCATCCGAACCCAGCCCGGAATTTTATAGGAAATGCTGGCGCTCGCATTTAGCGGAGGCATCAAGGGAAGGTTTTCATCCTCCTGCATATCCTCGCCCCGCACATAGGCCACAGAACCATCCAGCACCCAATAGCTGAAAGGATTGTAAGAGAACTGCACTTCGGCCCCGTAGAGGCGGGCTTTGTCCACATTGGCATTGATTAAGGCCGGCAGGGTATCCTGCACTTCCGGATCAGTGCCGGCGATGGTGTAAATAAAATCGCCCGGCTCCTCAACAATCAGGTTCTCCATGAAATTCCCGAAAACACTGGCTTTAAATTGAAAATGAGGCTTCCAAACCCGGAAAACAAGATCGGTGTAGACGCCCTCTTCGGGCTTCAGACCTGGATCTCCTAAACGAACAGAGCTTCCCAAATCGATGTATTTAAAACGCTCCTCCAGGGAAGGTGACCTGAACGAACGGGCCAGGTTGAAATGCAGGTCCATATTCTCCAGCAGACTGTAAAGCAATCCCATGTTGACACTCCACGACTGGTTATAATTTGTTGCCTCTTCAAATACCACCCGCTGATTCGGAGGTGAGGTATTCAGGCTTCCATTCATGATTAAATATTCCGGATCCAGTAACTCTTCGTTGCTGATACGGAT
>CAYVSF010000509.1:0-2436 GCA_964453775.1 uncultured Bacteroidales bacterium | reverse complement strand
ATTACTGCCAGTGCTATCCACCCGGCGAAGGAAAAGTCCCCAGTCATAGAAGGCCCCACTATTGTTCATGAGGCTGTCAAGAGGATTACGCCTCCAAAGATTATATTCAAATTGACTTTGAGCCCCCACCTCCCAGGATCCTGCTGTAAAGCTTCCCATGGCATTTCCTCTGTAAAATGAAGTCTCAAAACCAGTGTTGTCGGTTGCAAGTCCGCTAAGTTGGATAGATACCTTTGTTGGACTGCGGTTTATATCAAAACTTAGGTTGTTTTTCAAGGCCTGATAGGCGTCGCCCAAATACTTCCATTCCATTTCATAATTCCCGGAAGTTCCTCTGTTGTTTTTATACAGGATACCCAATCCTGCATTGGTTTCATGATGCTGTTCCAGACTATCGACAAGGTTCCAGTCTCTTTGGTATTCAACCTCCCGAAAGGGATCAGCCGGGGAAAAATGATGCTGGATCCATTCCAGGGAAACACGGGTAAAAAGACTATCTCCGGTGTTTCGTAAAGGAATTTGTTGAAGCAGGCCCGACTGCAAAGCGAGGCCTAAATTATCCGAAGCATCCTTCTCAGAGAAAGTGTTCTTGTTGAAATTGCTGGCTGACAGGTGGAGAAAGACATTGCTTAACCTGCCCGGTCTCCAGTTGCCGCCCAGGCTGAATACCTGTTTGCTTTCAGGCGTCTTTAACAAGGTTACAGGTTCATACGATCCTGTCGGGATACCCCCTGCCGGAGCCGTCCATTCGTAAACTCTTCCGTTTGCAGCAGAATTGGCCAGCTGATAGTTTCCTCTTCCTTCCCCAACATAGGAGAAACCCACTCTAAAGTGAGCAACTGCTGGATCGGTGGTGTATACATAAATTTCATAGGCCTCACTTCCCACAAGAGTGTCTTTTTTGGTGTAAAGTACTTTGTCGTTGCTGAAAGAAACACTATCAACATTTGGAATGAACAGGCCCAGGGGATCATCTCCGGCCTGCCTCAGCAAGGCTTCTTCCTCAGCCGATAAACTCTGCGCCAATCGTTGATTTTTGGCATCCGACTCGGAAAAGAACCGAAGATAGATCGATCCTTTTTCGGAGCTTATCTCCTGGCTGCTTTCAAAAATAAAGCGGGCATAACTTCGCTCGGTATACTCAAATTCAATTCTTATCCTGCTTTCCCTGGTAATTAGCTGGCGCGCTGTAAAGGTGAGTTCTGCCGTATTGTAATCAATAATGTAGTCATTTTCTTCCCCTCGTTTCAAGAGTCTTCCGTCCATATAGACCTTTTCACTTCCCGCAATAATGATAATGTACTGCTCTCCACTACATCCTGTTAACCTGTAAGGACCCTGGTTGCCTTCTTGCGCGGTTATTTTTTTGCGGCAAAATTTACTTTTACTAACAGCTCCCGAAATGCTGCTGGAAATTCTAGCTGCAGAATCGGCAGCCGTCTGCCTCGTTTTCCAATGGATACCCTGCACTTTGCGGCTGTATTTTAAATAGGGGTCTGCTGTTGAAAACATAAGAAAATCCCCGCCAATTACGGAGGTCTGATCATTATAAACTTCAATGAACACTTTATCGAATTCCTGAATTTGCTGTGATGAACCATCCGGCTGAACAGGCAGGGTATTATCCGACAGGGCTGCACGCAAGTTGAAGTTATCACTAATGGCCCCGCTTAATTGTAAGTTTAGCTTGGACTCCAAAACAGCATCTTGTTGGTTCCCCAAGCTAAACCCTCGGGATAAACTTCCGTTGGTTTGAAAATCCCCGCTGAAAATGGAGGCATCACCGGATGTGCTCTCCTTCGTTGACGGAAAGCTGATAATTCTTCCCGTTTGGGGCATGGCTATTTTCTTTTCTTTAACCTGATTACTTAATTCTTTTGGAAAGGTGCGATATGAAATTACCAGCGTATCTTTTCGTTGTATTCCTGATTTAGGTGAAAAAATAATTTTTGAAAACCTGTAATCGATACGATAATGCTCCGCTGCAATTTTCCTGGTACCCTTCTTTACCTGGATGCTCCCTGGAACAATACGCAAGGAATCAAGTTGCAGGCTATCTTTTATTCCGCTTACTGTCTTCTTGCATAGATTGCTCTCCTGGGCCTGCGCAGTTGTGGCCAGAAAGAAAAAAACGACTAGAATGGAAATAAAGTAGCTTTTCAAGTTAATAGTTATTGATTCGTTTATTTACCCATTTTGTGGAAGACAGTGTGTTAACAAACGTAAAAATATCGGGAATTATTGAGATATGGAAAAATGGAATAAAAAAAAGGCCTTCGCTAGGGTAAACGGAAGACCTTTGGGTATTGAAATTTTAGGGTTAGGGTATCAAGAAATCATTTTAGTCCCCTAAAAGTATAAAAAATCTTGTAAAAACAAGAAAATTGTTAAAAAAAATTAATATTGGAAGACCTGATTCATCAAGGGTTTTGTTGA
>CAYVSF010000508.1:0-2441 GCA_964453775.1 uncultured Bacteroidales bacterium | reverse complement strand
TGTTGGGGTTTTGGGGTGCTGTAGGGCGAATTTTTACACTCCGGCAAGGCAAACGACTTTTTGGGTTGATTGACACAGGGCAGATTTTTGGAGCCATATTAAGTACTTTTGCTATCCCGGTGCTCATTGTTTTTGGTTTTGAGCATAAAAATTTATTATTCTTAAGCTCGGTGAGTGTGGTCATTGCTTTGATTATTCAGTTTATTATTTCCTTCAAATTTGATTTAAATAAGGAAGTGGTAAGCAGTAAAAAGGACACCCAATCGAAGAAACGCCTTCCGGAACTTTTGAAAAATAAGTATATCCTACACATGGCCATTTTTGTGATCATGTCGGTTCTGGCGGCTTTCTTTATTCAATATTCGTTTTTATCTGTGACCAAGGATAACTATCCCAATCCAACAGATATGACCGAATTCCTGGGAGCCTTTACAGGAACTTTGCTCCTTTTCACCTTTCTTTTTAAGACATTTGTTTACAGTAAGCTAATGAAGACTTACGGCTTACAGTTGAGCATTCTTATTTCACCTTTTTTGCTGGGCATATTTACCCTGATCGCTGTTCTTGTGGGAAGTATTTGGGGCTATACCAGTGCAGCTGAAAGTTTTATTTTCTTTTTTCTGATTATTTCCTTGAGCAGGTTGTTTTCCAAAGCCCTGAAAGATGGGGTTGAAGTACCGTCTTTTAAAGTCTTGTACCAGTCTTTAAAACCAGAAATACGATTTGATGTACAGGCTTATATTGATGGTACTATTAACGAAATAGCCGCCCTTGCTGCAGGTGCCATATTGGCTGTACTTGGGCTCTTTCAGGTATTCACCCTGTTGCACTTTTCCTATTCATTGGTTATTATCCTTGTCATCTGGTTCTTTGTTGCCAGAAAACTGTACATTGAATATAAAAAAGCTCTCCAGAAGTCGCTGGCCGATTACAAGGTAAAGAAAGTAGAAGCAAAAAGCATGGCTGCATTGGTGGAAGAACAGATGCAGGAAAAAACAATACCTCCCGGTGCCATGATAAGGGGACTGGAGTTTAACTACGCGCTTCATCCGGTGCGTTTTGAAAGCCATGTGAGTGACTTATTATGGCACGAAAATGAAGGCCTTCGAAAATATGCCATGCAAAAAATTCTTGGCAATAAAATGATAGACTTGTTTAAAGATGTAGCTCAGTCAGGATTTGCTGAAATGCTTAACCAGCAGGGTGAATTGCTGAGATCAGCAGAATTAAAACTGGAAAAGTCACCGGGAGTAAAAAGAATTGCCCAATTGTCCAAGTCAAAAAATCAGGAGGAGAGAATTACGGCCGCTTATCTTATGGGTAAATTTTATTCGGACGATTTGTTTGTTTACCTGAAGGCTTTGATGCGCGATTTACAACAAGAGGTACAAATATCGGCCATGAAAGCGATTATGAAGACCCGTGAGCGTGCTTTTTGTCCCATAGTTTGTGATTATTTGGATCATCCAGGCCTAATGCCTTACGCTTTTGAGGTCCTCAGGGAATTTGGCGATGATGCACTAGCCTACCTGGATCAGCTTTTTTATAAAACCGGAACAAACAGGAGAACCCTCATGAGAATTGTAAAGCTCCTGGGAGAGAATGGTTCCTCCGGGGCACAGGACATCCTTTTACGGAAATTGACAGTGAACGATGAGGAGGTACGTGCCAATGTGTTGATTGCCCTTAAGGATAGCGGCTACCAGGCTGATGAAGAGAGTATCACTCAGGTTCATCAAATTTTGGAGGAGCATATTGGAATTATTGCCTATAATTTTTCCCTCCAGGCCACATTAATTGAGACGGAGGGCTTTGATTACCTGAAAAAAGCGATAAAGGAAGAGTTGCAGCATAATTTTAATACCCTTTACCTTCTTCTTTCACTGGCCTACGACGCCCGATCAATTATGCATGTGAAGGATAACCTGGAAAGCGGAACAACGGAAGGAATAAGTTACGCCCTGGAATTGCTGGATTTGTTCATTCATGAAGAGATGAAACCAAAGCTATCTCCTGTTGTGGAAGATATTTCCCTAAACGAGAAAGTGAGGCAGTTGCAATTGAATTATCCGGTTGAAAAAATGGAATTTGAAGATATGTTAATATCCCTGATTAACCGGGATGTGAATAAGAGCAATATATGGACCAAAGCAAATGCAATTTATGCTTTTCTGGAAACCGATGGGAAAGAAATTCCGGATGACCTGGTGGCACATCTTTTTAATCCCCTGCCTGTTTTGCAGGAAACCAGCGCCTATGTCCTCCGGAAATTAGCTCCTGAAAAATTAGAAGAGGTTTCCAACAGAAAAAACAGGCTTCATCAATATGTTCATGATGAAAGAGAGCTCAATGAAAACCAGTTAATACTGATGAAAACCTGGTTTTTAAAATCGATAAGCTATTTTGAAAATGTTGAAGGCCGGTTTTTATATTACCTTGGG
>CAYVSF010000507.1:0-2447 GCA_964453775.1 uncultured Bacteroidales bacterium | reverse complement strand
CATGAAAGAATTGGTCGTTGTAGGAAAAAGACCCGTCGTAAAAAGCAATAATGAACATCCCACTTTTCTGGTTAATAAGCAAATGAAGCTTGCATCGCAAACAAGTCTGGATATCCTTACCCAGGTTCCGGGTATTCAAACCGACTTTACGCAAAATATTACCTATAATGGCAGTGCCAATGTGCAGATATATGTAAATGGAAGAAAAAGAGATAATCAATTTCTTAAACAAATTGCTCCCGGGCGAATTGATAAAATTGAAATCATAGAACAACCCGGTTCAGAATATGAAGCCGGTTCGAACATGGTTATAAATGTTCTGTTAAAGAAAGTAAGCAAAGGATTTAAGGGTAATGTCTACTCGGATATCCCCACGGATGGTGATGTAGTATTTATGTTCCCTACCTATAACTTGCTTTATGGCAGGGAAAAATTTAGCATTTATACCTCCTACAATGGTGAAATCAGTCGTTTCAATATAGTGAATGATCATCGAACAAACATCGATACAGCTAATTATTTTTCTAAACAAACTGTAAAGCAAGACAACTGGTCACATCAATTTAATTACGGAACAGATGTCTGTTTTAATGAGACTAGCATGCTAAGCTTTCAGGGGTTTTACAATATTTACTCCAATGAACATGATGGTTCAATTCAGATAACATCTCCGGAAAACATTATTTACAATGCCGGCAAAGATGACACAGACAAGAACCAAAGAGTTTTCAATTCCCTCTTTTTTCAACATCAACTAAACAAACAAACAAGTATTTCTGCAGACTTCAGCATGTACCATTTTAATGCGCAAAATAAAACAAGTTACAAATTTGACAGTACACAGGCCTTCGAAGTTTACAACAGTAATGTAGCCCCCCATCAAAATAAGTATATCTTAAAAACAGATATAAAAACGCAGGCTTCAAAAAAATGGAAAATAAAAACAGGCATTCGATACGACTTCAAAAAACTGGAAGATAAAACCCGCCCTGTATTTGAATATCAATCGCAACTATATGCCTTTTATGCAGATGCCGGCTATCAACATAAAAAATGGAACATTCAACTGGGTATTCGTTCAGAAATGGAGCAGATAAAAGAAAATGCTTCTGTAGAAAATCAATTTATTCTGCTTCCTTCAACAGCCATAAACTATCAGTTTACTCCTAAACAAAAAGGAAAATTGACCTACCGGCGTTCTATAGAAAGACCAGGCGTATATCAATTAAATCAAGGATTTCAGACTATTGATCCTTTCGCAACAGCCATTGGAAATCCAAATCTGCATCATAGCATAAGCAACCATTATGCCCTTGAATATGCAATTACTCCCGGACAAAACTATATTTCCCTGAAGAGCTATCTCCTGCAAATAAAAGATTTTATCGATCGTCTAAAGTATGTTGGTGAAGCAGGAACCATCATTTCTCAGACAGAAAATTTAGGCCGGTTTCAAAAATCAGGAATTCAATTAAGTTCATCATTAAGATTGGGACAAGGCATCAATTTCCAATCGCTGGTGGACATCCACCGTCAAAAAGCAATTCCGAATAGGATCGGTGAAGCGAATGGTTTAAAAGAGAGAAACCTTCCAGGCTACACGATTTCCGCATCAGCAAATGTAAAATTACCCTTAAAAATTGTCGGATCAATACGATATAGTTATCAAAGTCCCCAATTGAGGATTCAAACCAAATATTTTAGTGATGCGCTTTATTTCATAAGCCTGCAAAGGCAGTTTAAGCAGTTAAAGCTAGGTGTAAAAACAGCCATTCCTTTCAGAAACAAATTCAACTATTACGGTACAAGCGGAAGTTCTGATAACCTGGCTTACGAATCGAAAGGAAATATCTTACTCCAACAAATACCTCTGTTTTTTAATATAAGCTATCATTTCGATAAAGGAAGTAAAATAAAGAAATCAAACCGAAATAAAATTAGTGTTGAAGAAAGACAGAAAAAAGGATTTTAAGAAAAATTGCAATCCTCTTTAAACCCCTGATAAGAGGAAAAGTTTTATGACTAAGAAGTAATAAATTAATTTTAGTACTCATAGCTGGCCTTTTAATGGGAAATGTATCTGGTCAGGATCTTAAAATGAAACGAAAAGACAACAAAACACACTTTGTCGGAACAATAGGTTTGCTTACAGGACCTGCCGACCCATGGATTGCCTATGGCGACCAAGTAGCTGTAACCGTAACTTTTCAGTGGAACCCTGATGGAACAGTGAATGATTGAATAGCACCCATTACCAAAACAGTCTATACTGATAATAGCTATAATGTTGAAGCTGAATTTGCACAAGCTCCGTGTTCCGGACTAACAAATTCTTACTATAGAATTACATTAAGCTGCAGGGGAAATACCCACATGAGCACAGGGGCCTTACAATCAACATTAAAATCAGGCACGCTTACCTGGGGGACTGTTGCTATAGGGTTATA
>CAYVSF010000506.1:0-2461 GCA_964453775.1 uncultured Bacteroidales bacterium | reverse complement strand
ATTTTAAATATAACCTGGATCCAAATGATATCCTTTACATGGGGGATGATATACCTGATTTTGAGGTGATGTCGAAAGCGGGATTTCCTACTTGCCCTGCAGATGCAGTAGAAGAAATAAAGAAAATTAGTGTATATATTTCTGATTATTTAGGCGGAAAAGCTTGTGTGCGGGATGTGATCGAACAGGTGCTTAAGCTACAAGGAAAATGGCAGGATGGAGTAGGAGAAGAACTGTAAAACAAATTGTACACCACAATTATCAATAATACAAAACCTATGAAAAGCTTTCTACAACTCATACGATGGCCGAACTTGCTAATCATTGTGTTAACACAGTACCTGATGCGGTGGAGCATTTTAAAACCAATTTTATCGAGTAACGGTTTTGAACTGCAATTCAGTGAGTTTCATTTTGCTTTGTTGGTTTTGGCTACTGTTTTCATAACTGCTGCAGGCTATGTCATCAACGATTATTTTGATACCCGTACCGACCGGGTTAATAGACCGGAAACAGTTATTGTTGGGAAAACAATTAACCGTAGGCTGGCCATCTTATTACATATCGTTTTAAATACTATTGGAATAGGCCTGGGAATATATATATCTTTCGTTGTGGGAATGCCCGTGTTAAGCCTCGTCTTTGTCACCATTACGGGAATTCTTTGGTTTTATTCAGCCTCTTATAAACGTCAACTATTAATAGGCAATATTATTGTAGCCGTTTTAACAGCTATGGTGCCTTTGATGGTTGCACTCTTTGAAATTCCCATGTTGAATGAGGTGTATGGAGCGATTATGAAAGAAATGCAGCAAGATTTTTTATACCTGATGGCCTGGATTGGAGCTTTTTCTTTCTTTGCTTTTATGACGACTTTGATACGGGAGATTATTAAAGATATGGAAGATTTTGAAGGCGATAGTGCTTATGGTAGAAACACCCTGCCAATTGTAATGGGTATGAAATGGAGCCGGGTTATTGTTATTGTACTGTCTTTTCTAACTATTTTTGCCTTGGTTTTCTTGTTCTTTCGTTTTTTAAAAGATTGGCTCACATTTATCTATTTTGTAGTTTTTATTATTCTACCCTTGATTTACCTGATGATTCATTTAATCAAATCAACGAAAAAAAGACATTATCATATTGCCAGTACCTTAACTAAATTCATTATGCTAAGTGGAATTCTTTACGCCTTACTGGCGAATTATATCATTCATCAAAATTTCTGATTTTATGCTGGAAAAGACCCTGCAGGATTACCACATTATTTTAGCCTCTCAATCTCCCAGGAGACAATACCTCCTGAAAGAACTGGGTCTGGAGTTTGAAACCAAAGTGAAAAACTTTTACGAAGAAAATTTTCCTAAAGGATTGAAAAGGGCCGATATCCCATTGCATATCGCAAGACAAAAAGCTGAGCATTATGGGGATGTGCCTGAGGATACTATTTTGATTACAGCAGATACCATTGTCTGGTTAAATGATAAACTTATTCAAAAACCGGGGAATTATGAAGAAGCTTTTCAAATGTTGAAAAAACTTTCCGGGAATTGCCATCAGGTTTATACAGGAGTTTGCCTGCGGACTTCAGAAAAGATACATCGCTTCTCTGTCTGTACAGATGTTTATTTTAAAGAATTATCTGAAGAAGAAATAGAATATTATATTACAAACTACGCACCTTATGACAAAGCAGGATCCTATGGAATTCAGGAATGGATAGGATATATTGGTGTTGAAAAGATTGAAGGGTCGTTCTTCAATGTGATGGGATTACCTGTTCAACATTTATACACTGAGTTGAAGAATTTTATTTAATAATAAGAACCATTGAAAATTTTCATTTATGAAACGAACATGAATTTTTTTAATCAAAAAATACACACATGATTATGATTAAAATAAATCCATGTGAGTTCCTGAATGTGAAGAAATTTTTAATTTATTCATTCTTAGAAAACTAAAAATTTTAAACAGATGAAAAAAATTATTTTACTGACCTTATTAGCCGTTTATATGCCTTTTCTTTCCCTTGCAGATGAAGGCATGTGGATTCCTCTTTTACTCGAGAAATACAATATTGAGGATATGCAAAAAAAGGGTTTTAAGCTAAGTGCAGAAGATATCTATAGCATTAACAATGCCAGTATCAAAGATGCGGTAATTATCTTTGGCAGAGGGTGTACTGGTGAAGTCGTTTCCGATCAGGGATTGATCTTAACAAATCATCATTGTGGATATGGCGCTATTCAATCGCATTCTTCAGTGGAGCATGATTATCTTACCGATGGTTTTTGGGCCATGAGTAAGGAAGAGGAACTTCCCAATCCCGGTCTTTCAGCAACTTTTCTGGTTCGAATTGAAGATGTTACGAAGAAGATATTAAAAGGAGTTAAAGCTGATATGACCGAGAGTGAACGTTCAGAGGCCGTTGCTGCAAATACAGATGAGGTGATTTCTA
>CAYVSF010000505.1:0-2470 GCA_964453775.1 uncultured Bacteroidales bacterium | reverse complement strand
GCCTTTGAACAAAGTCATAATTTCCATTGTCTATAAACAAAATAGAAAATAGAAATTATGAAGAAAAACATGGGAAATGCAGATAGGATTATCAGGGTGATAATCGCTGCAATCTTAGCTATCTTATTTTTTACAAACACTGTAAGCGGAACACTTGGAATTGTCTTGCTGATTGTTGCCGGTGTATTTGTATTAACCAGTTTAGTAGGTGTTTGCCCTCTTTATATGCCTTTTGGACTCAAAACCTGCTCAACAAAGAAAGAATAACGAAAACTCTATAACATGATAAAATATTTATTGAAGCTCCGTTTTATTATACTTCCACTTTTTTTGTTGGGTATTCCTCAATCCTGTACTGTAGAAGATGATGGATTATCACTGATTGAAGAACTCGAAAATATGATGCAAACGGAAAACACATGGGAAATTACCCGGTTTATGGATGTTGAAGAAGATGAAACCTATTTATTTACAGCTTACGAGTTCAAGTTTAATGACGATGGAACTTTAACAGCTTCAAATGACACCAATACCTTCAACGGTACCTGGAGCATCAGCGATAGTGATAGTTCTGATGATGATGACAGTTCTGATGATGTAGATTTTAATATCAGCTTCAATCTGGGCAACAATTTGGATGAACTCACAGATGACTGGGACATCATTACCAAATCAGAAAACAAGATTGAACTTATTGATATTAGCGGTGATGGAGATACAGAATATCTGACCTTTGAAAAACTATAAGGACAAACAACACCTTACCAAAGAATAAGCGCTTTTTCAGCGCTTTTCTTTTTTCACTACTTTTGATTAAAAATGTCATCATGATTACAATACCTTTCAAAAATAAACGCATGGCAATTATCAGTTTGGGAATAATTGCTTTATTTATGCATACAATCTTTATAAGAAACTGCACACATCCCCCAGCAGAAAAAACATCAGAAATAAAAACCTACTATCTCTATTCTGCCAGGGATACCTTTATGGAGAAAAAGAATTATTATAAAACAATTCCCAAAGTAGATCGGAAAATTAGTATTGCAGACAGTGTTGATATAGAAGGAACATTACAATGCATTGGAGATTCCCTTTCTGCATTTTATTTTAATGATCTGGAGATAGAAGTAGATCTCAAAAGCAAGGGAACAAGAGGGAAGATTGCGCATATCAACCTGCTTGAAAAACCTGGCTATAATGGTCCGGCCAGCCTTCCACCCTATGAGAGTTGGTATGATTTCTTTCAGAGTTCCTCGGGTGGACAAAGCACAAGCATTAGGCTTAAAACATCCTTTCTTCAACCGGATTATGAAGGGGAATGGATAGACGGCATGTTCTTTTTCTACCAGGATGACTCGATTGGTTTATGGGATCACATGAACCTTTCCGGTTTTATAAAGAGAAAATAAACAGCTCTTTTCCTTCCTGAATTTTGAATTTTCAAAGGAAAAGAAAAGTTTTAACAACATAGATCGATTATAAATAAGGTTTTCAAGCTTTTTGCTCTGAACAATTTAGGATCGACCATAGACAAAGTATTATCTTTTGATTTACAATTATTTAAGCAATTAGTCGTTTCGATTTCAAAGAAGATCTTCAGCTACAGATCACAGTTTGCAGGATTTTTAGAGAACAACTATGGCTTAAATTTGTTAAATTTTAATGGTGATACAGCAATCAACCAAAATAACAAGTCATGATCAATATAACAGGGATCGAATCGTATTTACGGATCTCTTCTGAGCGGAATCCTCTGCTCTGTTATTCATCAACCCCTATTGCTTCAACAAAATTAATTAGCCCATAAATATGAAGGCTTGCTTATATTATTACACAAAAATGAAAGAAAACAAGAAAAATACCATAATCCTGTTCAAGTATGGCGGAAACGCCATGAGCAATGATGCACTAAAAGAAAAAGTCCTTAAGAATATCTGTATGTTAAAGGACAAAGGCTATGATGTGGTCATCACTCACGGTGGCGGACCCTTTATCAAACAGGCACTTGAAGAGGCCAAAATAGAATCGGAATTTATTGACGGGCACCGTAAAACAACTGCAAAAGCCTTTGAATATGTAGAAATGACCTTAAAAGGGAAAGTCAACAGCAAGCTGGTATCCATAATTAATTCCTTAGGATATAAAGCCGTTGGACTATCCGGTCAGGATGGAAAAGTTGTGACAGCAAGAAAGCGCCTGCATGAAAGAGAAGTAGAAGGAAAAAAAGAGCAGGTAGATTTAGGACAGGTGGGCGATGTAGACACCGTCGATCCGACACTGCTAAAACTTCTTCTGCAAAGCGGATTTATTCCTGTCATATCCTGCACAGCAGCGGATGAAAACGGAGCCGGGTTCAACATCAACGGGGATATGTTTGCAGGGCATATTGCGGGAGCGTTGAAGGCAGACCAGTATGTTGTTCTCACCGATGTTGACGGATTAATGAAAGATAAAGACAGGCCCGAAA
>CAYVSF010000504.1:777-2479 GCA_964453775.1 uncultured Bacteroidales bacterium | reverse complement strand
CTTCCAGATTTTCGTCCACGAATTCAATCTCCACATCATTTGGGAGGGCTGCTGCAAATACGATTGCACCGTGGGGTGGCAGATTAAAGGTAGTCTGCCCCGGAAGCTTTTTCCATTTGGGAAATATCAGTTGGAATCTCATAGAATCTTTGTTTTATTAGCATACGGGGGTATTCATATCGTATTACCCTTCGAGTTGAAAAATAAATAAAAAAAATATGAAAACAAGCATCAAAACCTAAAATATAAAAAATCTAAAAGCAATAATCATTCATGCCTCCTCAAAGTTCCTGAAGTTCATGCTTTAAAATCTGGACTTGTTTTTTGCTTAGCTGATAAGTATTCTTTTTATAACCTCTGTTCGATTGAATAAAACCACGTAAACTTTGATCAAAATTGTTGTTATAAGGAAGCTGAAAATGCTCATATATTCTTTTTACCACAGAAACAGGTTCGGCTTCTAAGCGGTCAAATTGGATTGAAATTTTTCTACTTATCGGAATATCAGTCAAATCCTCTTTCATTTTCTCACGTAACCGTTTGTAAAACTTAACAACTTCAACAAACTCTGGTGTCTTCCACTGCCTGTTCATTGCATTCTGTCGACCTACTATATCCCACATGCGTATGGTGGAAGGGATGAGCACTTCCGGATTTCTATCGATAACAATGAATCTGGCCTGGGGAAAAAGTTCTTTTAACAGGGGGATCCGCATGGAATGAAAGGGGTTCTTCATAAGAAGCTTTTTATTGTCGCCACCTGCTATCATAATTTTCTTATAAAATAGCATCAACGCATTCTTCCATTCTTGCAAATCCTCTTCATTCTTCGGGATAAAATCGCTATAGGGTTTTAAAAAATACGCTTTATCCTTAGGGAATATCAAATCTTCCAAAGGAGAGTGCGTACTCATTCGAAACAATGCATATTCATCTTCCTGCGGTTCATCCATCCCCAGTTTTACCTGGTCCATCGGACGATTGCCCTTAAGCACCTTTGACATGATGGGTTCATAAGATTTCCTTGAACTGAGAAATGAATCGGGTATAGAACTTTGAAAAAGATTACAGGTGGCAAATTGTTCGTCAAGAGCAAGCAATTGATGAAGATAGGTACTCCCGGTTCTCCAGTGGCCTATAATAAAAATTGGATCTGCAGGGAGTTGCTGTGCTTTTATTCTCTTACAGAAAAGTTTCCTCTCTTTCCTGTAAAAAATACTGGCCCAAATCCCATTTTGAAGAAGAAAAAGAAACCGTATGAAAAATTTAAATGATATACCCATACCATGCCGCTTAAAAATACGGAACAGCTTGGTAAAGCGGGTTCCGGCAAGCAGGTAGGCACTTTTCATAGAAGATTATTTTTAATCCGAGTTTTTAATTACAAAATCGGTAATGGTATTCACATCCTGAAGCACTTCTCGCGCAAGGTTTTGATCATCAATGCGGACATTAAATTGTCTTTGAACTGCCATAACCAACTCTATGGCATCAATTGAATCCAGACCAAGAGAGTTCTCCCCGCCAAAAAGGGGTAAATCGTCTTCAATATCTTCGGTAGTTATATCAGGTATATTCAATGTCTCAATAATAAGCTTTTTGATATCTTCTTTAAGTTCTGTTGTAACAAATTCTGCCATCTTTACTCACTTTAATTAATTTACGATCTGCTGCAAATCTTTATAAAAGGCTGTTTCTAAAT
>CAYVSF010000504.1:0-767 GCA_964453775.1 uncultured Bacteroidales bacterium | reverse complement strand
AAATCAGCCATTTTCATTATCATCTCGCTCAATTCTTTTAGTCTTTCCAGGCCTAGATCTCTGTTTTTACCAATTTGAGCTGCAAACAGAGAAATTTCCCTCCATTTATCGCCAATTTCCATCATTCGCTCAGCAAACTGATTTAATTCCTGGCGGCCAGCTTTATCGGCAGCCTCCTTCAAATATGTCGCAAATAGAAATCTAAAGCCGGCACCTCCAGTGCCCTGGTCCTCCAGGAACACATTTATTTTCATTACTTCATGGGATAAATGCTCTACATCTCTCGCAATATCAGGCCATTCAAGCAACTTTTCAGCAAACTTTCGCATGCCTTTTACGCCAATAAACCCAGGATTAACCCCTATCATATTATTGATAACCCGCTTCAAAGATTTGGGGATTTGTTCCTCATAATCAATGCGATTCTCAACTTCTTTTACATAATACATAAATCCTTTGGGAGCCATAAAACCCTTAGCAAACCTGCCTTTCATCAACTGATTCTTGTGCAACCTTGCCAATTTAGGATAATAGCTGTCGCTAAGAATGTATTCATCTCCTTCTTTTCCAACAACTGTAACATGATGAATGTTCGCATGCACCCTCTCCCAGGCAGGTATATAATCCATATAGTAAAAATCCACCTGCACAGCCACCGGGATTTTTTGCTCTAATAAAGTATCCAACTCACGAAAAGCTTTTTCAGGGTTTCTATACCTTTTTTTGTAGAAATTATCTTCTTGATCTCTACAAAACCAATCTTTTCT
>CAYVSF010000503.1:0-2489 GCA_964453775.1 uncultured Bacteroidales bacterium | reverse complement strand
AAAATGATTCGATAGATATTGAATTAAGAGTGTTTGAAGGTAAAAGATTTCGCTTGAATGAGGTCATAATAAATGGAAATACTGAAACGAATGACTATGTAGTTCGCAGAGAGTTAAGAACCAGACCAGGAGATTTGTTTAGTAAAGCAGACATCATGCGTTCTCAAAGGGAACTGGCCCAATTGGGGTTATTTGATGCAGAGCAGTTTGGTATTGAGCCTATTAATATTAACCAGCAAGAAGGTGAAGTGGACCTTCAGTATTCCCTTGTTGAGCGTTCTAACGACCAGCTGGAAATCTCTGGTGGTTGGGGGGCTGGAATGTTTGTAGGAACAATTGGGCTCAGATTTTCAAACTTTTCGGTTAAACGATTATTTGATTTGGATGCCTGGAAGCCTGTCCCAATGGGGGACGGACAAACATTAAGTCTACGGGCACAATCAAATGGTTCGTATTATAAAGCATATAGTTTTTCTTTCGTAGAACCCTGGCTGGGAGGGAAGAAACCCAATTCGTTCAATTTCTCGGTATATCATACGATTCGGGATAACTCTGAATACTTCTTTAATATAGGGGATGAATCCATGAAGATTACCGGGGCAAGTATTGGATTAGGCCGGAGATTAACAGTACCTGATGATTATTTTACCCTGTCGCATTCCATCAGTTATCAAAGATATAACCTGGAAAATTTCACCACATATTTTTTCATTGACAACGGAGTTTCCAATAATTTAAGTTTTGGAACTACTTTTGGGCGAAATTCCATTGATCAACCCTTGTATCCAAGACGTGGATCTAGTTTCTCTTTGTCCTTTCAAATAACACCGCCTTATTCCCTGTTCAAGGAGAAGCGTTTTTGGGAACTCTCTCAATCAGCTATGGATGATGTGCAACAAGGGGTTGAAGATAAGTACTCTACGTATACCGATGTCGGTTGGTTAAATATTCTTGGGGAAGGTAATTATATGAATGAATCAGCAAGGCAGGCTTATATCAATAGTGTAGCGCAAAACAAAATCGATGACAGAGAAAATCAGGACCGGTATAACTGGATTGAATATCACAAATGGAAGTACAAAGGTGCAGTTTATTTAAGATTAATCGATGATTTGGTTTTGGCAACCAATTCCGAATTTGGTTATTTGGGTTATTTCAGCCGATCATTAGGGTACTCCCCTTTCGGTAGCTTTGATGTAGGGGGTGATGGTATGTCGGGGTACAGTATGTATGGAATAGAAACGATTAAGTTGCGTGGTTATTCAAACGGTTCTTTAACCCCTTCAGATGGAGCCAATATTTACCAAAAGATAAATGTTGAATTAAGATATCCCATCAGTTTAAAACCACAGGCCACTATTTATGGTCTGGTTTTTGCTGAAGCTGGTAATGCGTGGCATGATTTAAAAGAGTATTCACCATTTATCATGAAGCGATCGTTAGGGGTTGGTGTTAGAGCATGGTTGCCTATGTTTGGAATGTTAGGTGTTGACTGGGGGTATGGTTTTGATGATATTCCGGGTAATCCAGATGCAAGCGGCCCTAATTTCCATTTTGTAATTGGTCAGGAATTTTAATTAAAATACGAGACTTATGAAACGTTTACTTTTTACAATAATTTTAGTATCCATATCAATTTTTGCCATAGGGCAAAAGTATGCATATGTTGATACCGAATACATTCTGAATAATATCCCCGCTTATAAAGCCGCCCAGGAGAAGTTGAATCAACTTTCTGCAGAATGGCAGGCTGAAGTTGAGGCCGAGTATGATAAGATACAGCAAATGTTCCGAAAATTCCAGAATGAAGAAGTGCTTTTAACTGAAGAAATGAAAAGGCAACGAAAAGAAGAGCTTATTACACGCGAACGCCAGGTAAAAGAACTTCAGCGGAAATATTTTGGACCGGAGGGCGATTTAAACAAACGAAGAATAGAGCTTGTACAGCCAATTCAGGATGAGGTTTTTAAAATAATAGAACAAATAGCAGAGGAAGAGAACCTGGCTGTTATATTTGATACTGCAGCAGGTGCGAATATGCTTTATACAGATCCTAAATATGATAAAAGCGATACTGTATTAGAGAAACTCGGCTATACGAATTAATTTGTTAAATTTGTGTCAAATCAAAAATCACAGTAATGAGAAAATTAGTAGCAATTTTATCCGTATTTACCTTTTTATTTACAGGGAATCTGTTTGCTCAAAAAGGAGACTTAAAATTTGGGCATATCAATTCTGTTGAGATACTTTCTATGATGCCTGAAAGGGATTCTGCCAGAATGGAATTGCAGCAATACAGTCAAATGTTGAATCAGGAAATGGAAGCTATGCAGGTAGAGTATAGCAATAAACTTCAGCAATACTATGACAAGCAGGAGACTTACACAAATCTTGTTCGTCAGGCTAAAGAGTCCGAGCTGCAAGATCTTGAACGTAGAATCCAACAGTTTCAGTCAAGTGCTCAACAGGACTAAAACTGTTGGATT
>CAYVSF010000502.1:0-2492 GCA_964453775.1 uncultured Bacteroidales bacterium | reverse complement strand
TTCAGGGTGGTTGTTTGGAAGAATATACGTCTCAAATATTCCTGAAAAGGGCTGAGTTATGCTATCTTCAAACAAACTGGATGAACGCACTGCAATAGGTCGTGTGATGAGTTTCATCATTGCCTTTAGTTTCTTCTTCAGAGTGTAGGATAGATCTCCCTCCACGAACATTTGTCTTATCTTATCATAATCCTCTTCCTCAAAAATCTTATCTTCCAGCTTATTGGCCTCTAAAAACAAATCGAACTCATCGGTCCCAATGATACTGGTTTTTGGTGTCCTAACGTTTATTAGCGGCAATAACTCCTTAAACTTAAAATTATAAATCAAGGTATTAATAAATGCCAAACCTCTCCCTTTTCCTCCCAATGAGCCACTAGCCAGGTTTACGATATTACTCTCCTCCATCACAGCAGATTCGCTGAAATTTACAATTTTCCCACGTTCTCTTTCAGTTCGATAAAGTTTAAGAATGTTAATCAGAAAATCTCTCAATTGATTTGCATTTTCAAAATCAGAAACCTTCAGCGGATTAATAATTTTGGCAATCTGTATTTCACCACGTGCAGTCAACCACAATGAAAACTGATTTTTCACCGCATGGTAAACCAGGGAATCCTCGGGGACTGTTTTCAGGTAGGATTCAAATTCGGACATGGATTTTGCCACTGCTATCTGACGCCCCTGGTTATCGCGATATACAAAATGTCCAAAACCCAAATGATAATTAATAAAACTTTTAAAATCCTGCAGTAAGCTTTCCGAATTCTTATTGATAAAGTTCGATTTTAGCTCATAAGTCCTTTTTGCATTATCCGGATTAGATGACTGAATAACCGTTGGCAGATTTTCAACCTCATTCAGCGCCTTTTTAACTAATTTAAATCCTGCTTCATCATCGAGTTCACCCTCGCGGGGAAAGCTAACATCCGAAATGAGACAAAGAAAATAATCCCGGTATTTCTCAAATATTTCTATGGCTTCTTCGTAGTTGGATGCAAGCAATATCTTTGGTCGGGTGCGCATTTTAAGCACCTTATACAAATCGTCTGTGTTTACATCTTCAATCAAACGCTTTGTCTGCTCCATAATAATCTTATAAAGCATGGGAAGATAGCGGGAATAATACTTTGGAGAGTCTTCTACAAGCATTATGATTCGGGTAAGCCCGATGCGTGTGTCGTTATCCAGATTAACCCTGTCTTCCAACCATTTTACCATGGCAAAAAACACAGAGCTGTCTCCATTCCAGACAAATACTTTATCTATCTTGGATAAGTCGCGCTTTTCTTTTTCTAAATAGGCTAAATCGCTATTGTTATTTAGCAATAGAAATGTAGGTATATAGGGGTATTTTTCTTTAATTGACTTACTTACATGGATCGGCTTTTTGCTTTCCACACCCATCATTAGAATAACCAGGTCGAAATGTTTGGCCTCCATTTG
This sequence comes from uncultured Bacteroidales bacterium, assembly GCA_964453775.1. GTDB lineage: Bacteria > Bacteroidota > Bacteroidia > Bacteroidales > UBA12077 > CAYVSF01. The sequence continues at coordinate 1,046 of CAYVSF010000502.1, read as the reverse complement.
GTCCAGCGCTTCCTCTTCGCTGGAAACCCCTGTAACTCTGGGCAATGATGTTAAATTGAGCTGATGGTATTCGCCCAAAATATGATCGGAAAACCTACCCTCTTTCTCAATACTATATGCATCATATAAGTTTGCCACAAGCAGGATCTCCTTCACTTTAAAAGGCATCAAATCATGCAACATATCCCGGTCTGCATTATGCTTATTTAGAAACTTTTGCAATAATTGCCTGCTGCTCATCCCCTCTGACTTTTCAACTGTTCTGGAGGTTTTAGAAGCTCTTTGAACATCCTTCTTTTTGATGATTTCTTTTGCCTTATAGCTGTTGATGAATCCCAGGATCAAATTGGCCAAATTATTAAGCAGTTCATGCTCTTCTTTTAGGAATGGCCCATCGTATTCATCGGGAAATGATTTGGTATAGTGCACCTCAATGCTTCCATCTTCACCATCCAATGATGTAAAGCTTTGTTTTTGAAACCATCTGGTCTCTTCAAATCCTGGTGTGATATATTCCTGATCCTCGTATTTTATTCTTGCTACTGTATTTTCGGGATATTGCCAGGCCTGGGGCAGACTCAAAACAATTTTCTGAAGTGTTTCCTCTATCGATTTATTCTCTTTAATAATCTTGCTCGTTCGGTTTATACACGAGAGCTCTTTTAAACGCTCTTTATTCTCTGCGAAGAGCTTATTATAATCCTTATGATTGTTTAGTTCTGCCATAGACAATAAATTTTAGAGGAAAACATCGTTGCCAGCATCCTGTTTTATAATAATACGATTATGATAAATATAAAGCAATTATTCATCAATAAAAACAGGAAAAGCAGGAATTGTAAGAATGTTCTGAGAAAATATGCTATCCCCTCATATCTGACAATATTTGTTGATTTTAAATTCATTCTTTGAGGAACGACAGCAGGTAATCCGACTTTTATTTTTCATTTTAATTTATTAATTACCGGAAGCTGCCTGTTGATAATCATAAAAAATATGTGTTTAATAATTATTATATATCATGCTAGTTTCATAAGCAATATGTA